>JALTUB010000338.1 GCA_027047745.1 Sulfurimonas sp. | reverse complement strand
TTTTTTGAAGTGGTTTAAACCCCTAAAATAGGGGTTTAAGTAGAGATTAAAGTGGTGTTACATTCTCAGCTTGTGGGCCTTTTTGACCTTCACCGATTTCGTAAGTTACTTTTTGACCTTCGTTTAAAGAAACACGACCGTGTCCTGGGTTGTTAACTTGACGAAAATGTACAAATACATCGCTTCCGCCGTTTTCTTGTTGAATAAAACCATAACCTTTTTCTTCGTTAAACCATTTAACTGATCCGTCTAATAATTCTGCCATTATTAAGCCTTTTTGTATAAAATCACTTCCGTAGAAATGGAGTCTAAAATTTGGAGAGTCTTTAGGGTCACACGAACTAAATCATAATATCACACACTAAAGATGAACTCGAGCCTCATCTTTTCATCAGCATAAGTATATCTAAAAAATAGGAAATATACTAAAAAATTTAGAAATTCTTTTAAATACCGATATATATTAAAATATTAAGTGAGGTAATTATGAATATATCATCAAATTTTCAGTCATTTATGCAGGTAAATGATACAACAGCTACAAAAAATCTGTACACACAAAAGTTATCAAAAGATGAAGTGGATGGTTTAAAAAAGCAGATAAAAGAGAGTATGAATGCTTTTACATTCAAATCTACAACGGTGCAAACAGATTTGTCTTCTAAAGAGGATAAGTTCAGTAAAGATTATAAAGAGTTCCAAAGTTTTTTAAAAGATGTTGGTTATAAGGGTAAGCCGATAGCTAACCTATCCACAGCAGAAGCTAAAAAGCTTGTAAGCGAAGATGGCATTTTTGGTATAAAGCAGACAAGTCAAAGGATAGCTGATTTTGTTATAAAAGGCTCAGGAGGAGATGAAAAACTAATGCGTGCTGGTAGAGATGGAATGCTTCAAGGTTTTAAGGATGCACAAGATGTATTTGGCTCAAAATTACCAGATGTTTCACAAAAAACTATTCAAGCCGCAACAGAACTTGTTGATAAAGCTATGCACAACTTGGGATTTTCTATCATAAATAAAGAGGTCTGATAGGTTTTATTTGTTATAATAACTGGCTAAACTTCTTTATTATGGAATAGCAATCAATGTATTATAAAAAAGCTCTTATTTTTGGAATTATTTTTGTAAGTTCTTTATTTGCAGATAATTCTGCTCTAAAACAAACTATCAAATCAAATGGTCAAGTCATTTACATGCAAAAACAAAAAAATGTAGATGGTATAAAAGATATGTTCAAAGAGGGTAACTTCTATGGTCGTATTCGTAACAACAATTTTTATTTTGCTTACAATAACCCAGACTCAGGCCATGAGACGCAATTAGTTGGAGATGTTGGTGCAAGTTTTATATATAAATCAGCTTCATTGGATGGTTTTGATTTTTCTTTAGGTCTATATGGTTCAAAATCTTTTTTTGATAAAGCTAAACTAGATAATATATCTCACCTAAAAGCCTCAAAAGATACTCTAAGTAGATACAGATATGTGAATGGTGGCTCAAAAACTCTTTTAGTTTTTGGACAAGCTAATCTAAATTATCGCTACTCTAAAACAGATTTTACCTTAGGTCGCCAACTTGTAGAGACTTTTTATACAAAATCAAATGATACAAAAATGATACCAAATACCTTTGATGGTTTTGTGATAAGCTCAAAAGATTTATCAGATTCAACACTTAAACTTGCATATCTTACAAAACAAAAATTGAGAGACCATCAAGATAGTCATGCAGTTTTTATGGTAGGTGATGCAAACTTAACATCAGGTGTAAATCATCCAGAATGGAGTCAAAATGATGATAGTGCTATGCATCAGGGCTTAACTTATTCTGCACTGATAGCAGCTGGTAAACCAACTGATGCACCTTTGATTGTATTGGATATGGAAAATAAATCTATAGAAAATATGAAAATCAATTTTGCTTCTTATCTTGTTCCACAACTTTTAGCTCAAGCCATGGGTGAGGTAAACTATAAAATGGGTTATGATGGTTTTAGTGTAACTCCAGCATTTCGATATATACAACAGTTTGATAAAGGGGCAGGGAGTGTTGGTGGAGCTTCCATCTACCAAACTGGTTTAGCAGGATACAAAGATAAAAATTCATTAGATTCTAAGATGATAGCCGCAAAAATTGTCACAAAGATTGATGCTTATAAAGTAAATTTAGCATATACACATGTTTTAAATGAATCAGACTTAGTAAATCCATGGCGAGGTTTTCCAACAGGAGGATATACTCGTTCAATGGGTATGTATAATTGGCGTGCAAATATGAAAAGTTACCGTTTAGAACTTGTATATAATGCAAACAAAAATGCAGTATATAAAAAACCTTTTTTACAAACTTCTATACTATATATGGATGGAGATCAAAGTAAAAAAGAGACAGATAGTATGTTCTACTATGCAGGGATAGTACAAAATATTCCTTCAATGCCAGAGTTTCAATATAAAGTTAGATTTGGATATAGGGATTTTGTAGGTGCTTCTTCACTTATTTCAGATTATATTGATTCTCGTTTAGAGTTTAACTATCTTTTTTAAGGCAAAAAAATTATGAAAATTGTATTGGCTATTTTATCTTTTATCTTTATAAATCTTCATGCACAAACTATAAATATAGCAGTTGCAGCAAATGTTAGCTATGCCATAGGTGAACTTAAAGCAGAATTTGTAAAAATGCACCCAAATATAAAAGTCCAAGTAATCCTTGGTAGCAGTGGAAAACTTACTGCACAGATAAAAAACGGTGCTCCATTTGGTCTTTTTATGTCGGCAAATATGAAGTATCCAGAGTCACTTTATAAAGATAAAATAGCTCTTAGTAAACCTGTTGTTTATGCTCATGGTGCTTTATCACTTTTTAGTGTCCACAAACAAGACTTTTCAGATGGAATAAAGATATTAAAATCAAAAGAGATAAAACGCATAGCGATAGCAAATCCAAAAACAGCTCCTTATGGAATAGCTTCCTTTGAAGCACTAAAGAATGCAAAAATATATGAAGATATTAAACAAAAATTCGTTTATGGAGAGTCTATATCTAAAACAGTTACTTATGCTGTTGTGGCTGCTGATATTGGCATCGTTGCAACAGCATCACTTTATAGTCCTAAAATGAAAAAGTATAAAGAGGGTACTAATTGGGTAGCAGTAGATTCAAAACTTTATACACCAACAAAACAGGGTATAATTTTAATCAAAAATTCAGATGCTTATAAAGCATTTTATGATTTTATTTTAAGCAAAAAAGCAAAAATTATATTTAAAAAGTATGGGTATATATTGTGAACTATGAACCATTTATACTCTCCTTTAAATTAGCAAGTTTAACTGCATTTATACTTTTTATCATGGGCTTACCACTTGCTTGGTATCTCTCTCAGACAAAGTCAAAACTAAAGCCATTTATAGAGAGTCTAACAGCACTTCCTATCGTTTTACCACCCTCTGTTTTAGGTTTTTATATTCTTTGGACACTCTCAGCCTCATCACCGATAGGCAGTTTTTTTGAGGAGTATTTGGGTGTAAAACTTGTTTTTAGTTTTACAGGGCTTGTAGTTGCTAGTTGTTTTTACTCTTTACCTTTTATGGTTCAACCTTTACAAAACGGCTTTGAATCTTTAAATAAAAATATGCTAGAAGCGAGTTATATCGCAGGAAAAAGCAGACTCCAAACTATATTTTTAGTAGCCTTACCAAACATGAAACAATCTTTGATTACAGCTATTATCATCACATTTGCACATACTGTTGGAGAGTTTGGAGTTGTTCTTATGGTTGGTGGGAGTATCCCTGGAGAGACAAAAGTTGCTTCAGTTGCTATCTATGAGATGGTTGAGATTATGGACTATTCAGCTGCTCATGTTTACAGTGCTATCATGCTTGGGATCAGCTTTATAGTTTTACTCAGTGTTTATTCGTTCAATGCAAAACAAAAGAGGAAATTTGGGCTATGATAGAGTTTAAGATACATAAAAAACTTCATGGTTCAAGTGGTATTATGAACTTGGATATTGA
>JALTUB010000337.1 GCA_027047745.1 Sulfurimonas sp. | reverse complement strand
GAAGTGCTAATTATCGATGAGATACACAAATATAAAAACTTTGAGATAGAGTTAAAAAAGATTTATGATTTACTTGATATAAAAGTTATATTTAGTGGTAGTAGTGCGCTTAGCATTGATAACTCAAAAGCAGATTTGAGCAGACGAGCAAGACTATACAGTGTGTATGGTCTTAGCTTTAGAGAATTTATAGAGCTTAAAAAAGGGATAACACTTCCTGCATTTACACTTGAAGAGATTTTAACAAAGCATATAGATATAGCTTACGAGCTGTTACAAAAGTTCAATCTCACTCTCCTTTTTAGAGAGTACCTCAAAAGTGGCTACTATCCGTTTTATTTTGAAGATAAAGAAGATTATCTCATAAGACTCAATGAAACTATAAATACCGTCATTGAGGTGGATATTCCCTCTGTCTTTCCTATAGATTATAGCAGTGTACAAAATCTAAAAAAACTAGTGCGACTTCTATGTGAATCACATCCATACACCCCAAATATCAAAGAGCTTTTAGCAAAAATGGATATGAAGGACAACTATAAAGGGCTTTACAGGTTTATAGAGTATCTGAGCCGTGCTAAAATATTCACCACTTTAAAACCTGCATCGAAAGGGGATAATATTTTTGTCAAACCAGATAAAATCTACCTAAACAATACAAACTTGCACTATGCTTACTGTAACAGTAGCAACACAGGAACACTCAGAGAAGTTTTTGTAGCAAGTATGCTAAATCAAAACCACACAATCCAAGCAGCAAAAAAAGGTGACTTGTTGGTGGATGATACATATACACTTGAAGTGGGTGGCAAAAATAAAAGATATAAACAGATAAAAGATATACCAAACTCTTTTGTTGTAGCTGATGATATTGAAGTAGGAAGTGGCAACAAGGTGCCAATGTGGTTGTTTGGTTTTTTATATTGAGAATGTTAAGTACATGGCAACTTTAAAAGTCGAAAACAATCTTAATACTAAAATATGCTATAATACATACAAA
>JALTUB010000336.1 GCA_027047745.1 Sulfurimonas sp. | reverse complement strand
TTTGCGTGGTAAGGGTTGGATTCCATGAAGCTGTTGCTTTGGAGATACCTACCGTAATACCACCGACATTGACACCCTTGGCTTCACTTGCAAGCGAAGCTCGGCTTGAAGTAAGAATGCTAGTGTCCTCTCCACTTACAGATGTAACACCATCTCCAAGAAAAGCAAGCAGTGTCGGATCGGCTTCTATACTGCTTATGGATCCTGAGCCATTTACTATGCCTCCAGTGGAAGCTTCACTAAGAGACTCTAACCCTGTTGCTATATATGTTGCGACAATATTAATATTCTTTTTTGCATCTACGGTAGGACCATAGATAATAGCTTGTGCTTTTCCTTTTTGGCTCAAGTCAGCTTTAACCACACCCACTGCTGCAGCACCTATTTCCGCACCATAAGCTTTTACGCTGTTTGAGGATAAATCACTTTGAGCATCAACACTTACATCACCATTGTGAGCATTTAGCTCTGAACCTGTATCACTATATGCATCATTTTCATAGTTAAGTGTAAATTTTGATACTGCAGCTCCAAGACCTACAGCACCGGCAGCCGCCGCATAACTCTCAAGCTTGTTATCCTTTACCTCTAAGTAACTTTTAATCTGTGTTGAGCCACTCTGCAGATGTACATTTTTGCCTATATAGGCTCTTGTATCAGCGCCGATGTTTGCAATACTAGCGGAACCTCCTGCACCGATGACACCACCAGCAGCTACACCTGTAGTAGAATGAATGACTGCCGTATCAGATGTTTTTACACTTACTTGATTTCCGGCATTGACGATGCTGTTATCAGCTACTCTTGCATATGTTGTCTCAGCAGGTGAAGAGACATCATTAAAATCATCACCAACATTCAATTTTGTAGTACCATCAAGCTCTGTTTTTGTATTTGTTGCAGTTGTTGAATCTCCTATTTGACTCCCTACTGTACTTCTTGTAGTTAAAGTGTTTGTAGTATCTTTCGCATTGTCAGATGCACTCAAACTGTCACTATCTATATTTGTATTGATATTTGCAACTGACACAGCACCTGCTACACCAATAGCTCCTCCTGCACCGGCAGCCACATTGCTGTAAATATTTTTATCTGCAACCGCTCTTATCAATAGATTGCGATTTGCATTTACCCTGCTGTTTACACCAATTTCTGCAAGTGAAGTATTATGAATCGTCGATACATCTATTGAGCCACTTACTCCAACAAGTCCGCCGCCAGATGAACCTGGTGAACTTGTTATTGCATTAGTATTATCAGCCGAAATGGTAACATCCTGAGCAGCTGTTTTATACGCATTATCTTGATTAATAAGCATTTTTCCAGCTGCACTAGCAGAAGTATATGCTTTTGTCGTCGTATCTGCCGTATTAATTGTCACAGCACCGCCTGCACCGGCATAGGCACCAAGATTAGCACTTGCCGCATAAACTACAAAATCACTCACTCCATTAGCTAGTATAGAAGTAGCTCCTTTAGCATTTATTTGCGCATCTGTAGCATAAGCTTGTACATTTTGTGCTACCTTTGTAACAACAACTGAGCCACCTACCCCTGCTATACCACCGATACTCAAACTTCCTGCCTTGATGCCGCTGTTTGTACCATCTTTTTTTATTCCCAAATAGCTGTTATCTCCTGCTGATATATCAAGATTTTTATTTGAATAGACTGTAGTATCTTGCATATAAGCGTTATTCGTATTATCTATATTTGTAATAGCAAGTGAACCAGCGAGACTAGCAGAACCTGAAAATGCACCACTTACTACAGTAGAATTCAGATAATCATAACTTTTACTTGTTGTTTGTGCCAAATTTTTTGCATATATGAGTCCCCCTGTAATATATGCATTTGTACTGTTTTTAACCATGCTCGTGTCACTTGCAGCACCGATGCCGGCTCCTCCACCTGCGGCTAGACCACCTGCCATAGCAGATATATCACTGTTAGATACAGCACGCACTCGTACAGACTGCAAACTGTTTGCGTCACCGTTATTTTCATTTACATTACTTTTTTTCGCATAGGAATTTGCAGTATCTTTTATCAAATTAACAGAGACACTTGCCGCAACAGCTACCGTCCCTCCGCCTGAAATATTCGCAACTTTTGAGTCAACAGATTCATCACTGTATGTCAATACATCTAAACCATTCATATTTGCACTATTACCACTTCCATCAGCAAGCAGTGCAGATATCGAAGTAGCACCTTTTGCTTTTACCTGAGAATTATCTATATAAGATGATATTTGATTTTCAATGATATTTGTAAGTACCGCACCACCAATACCAAGTGTTTCACCAACAGACAAAATACCGGCCATTGATTCTAAGGTGTTTTTTTCATAGGCAAGAACAGAGAGTGAATCTGATGTTGTAACACTGCTCCCTTGTATGTAGCTTTTTGCATCATCTTTAATTGAGTTAATAACAACACCACCAGCACCTCCTAAAGTTCCTCCGGCAGCTCCTCCCGCTGCTTTTGTATCAATTGTTTTATCACTAGAAGCTTTAAGTTGTATATTTCCATTAGCATTGATATTTGAATTATCAATATAGGCATAAATTGTATTAGCAATAGTATTATAAAGTACCGACGCACCAAAACCTGCAACATTATCAGCTGTGAGTTCTCCTGCTGTTGTAGAAATGCTTTCACTATCAGTAGCTTTTATATTTGTTGCATCTGCTTCTATGTCGCTGTTTTGCACCCATGATTGGATTGAGTTGGTTATTTTATTGATCACTACTGTTACAGAAGCGGCCATGCCACTTGTTGCGGCAGCCAAAGAGGCCGCAATCGCATGAATATCTCCATTCATACTAGAAAGCAGGTCCAAATCTGAATCACTTGAAACTTTTGAATTGGAAATATATGCATGTGCTGTATCTTTTATATCGTTTTTTGACAAAGATGCTCCGACTCCTGCCGCTCCACTTAAAGCTGCAGCACCTGCAACTGTTTTTATAGTTGGAGTGTCTTGAGCGTTTAGGGAGACTTTACCACTACTTGATATATCCGAAGTATTAATCACCTCAGCATACACTTCATTGGCAATATTATTAAGGGAGACAGAACCGGCGATAGCTACTGAAACTCCACCACTTATAGCACCACTTCCACTCGCTGTGTAAGATTGAATACTGCTTGTATTTTTTGCATCTAACGATAAGTCATGCGCATAGAGAGTGCTTTTATCTATCGTCGCTTTTGTTGTACTTGTGATATCATTTTGAGAATATGAACCTGCCAATCCTGCTGAGAGTTTATTCGATACAGCAAAACTTACAGATCCAGCATATGCTTGTATGTTTGTCGAATCATCAGACTTTAATGCTATATCATGGGCGCTATTTTGATTTGCTGCATTATTTGAATTTGTTACAGAGGCTATTGTCGTATCGTCAATTCTATTTAAAGAGACATCTCCAGAAAGACCTATTCCATACTGACCTGCCATACTGTCATGAGATAATTTAACACCTAAAGCAGTAGTAACAGATGCAGCAAGTGAATAAGCATCTATCTCACCACTGTTTTGTGCACTCACAAGCATGTTTTTAGCATTTTGAAATACTGAATCATTAACATTAGATTCTGTATCTCTTGTTATCTCATTGATTGAAACAGAAGCACCGATACCTACATTACCAGATTTTATTATACCTCCCGAAACATTAAACAGTTTTGCCGTATCATCAGATTTTAATGCCAAATCATCTGCAGCAGATGCCCCTGTTACAATTATATTTGCATTATTAACATTGGTCTGCGTGGTGTTATGTACTCTTAAGTATGAAAAACTTCCTGCAGCACCGTATTTTTCAGCATTTGTTCCTGCTTCTGCTACCGATATATTTTTTGTATTGGATGTTGCACTCATAGAAAGAGTATTTGCTTTTGCATAAGCTCCATCATTTATTTCAGCTTTTGTTGTATCGTCATATTTGATATCTAGATATGAGCCGCCAAGCCCGCTTTTACCACTACTACCTAAAACTTTCCAACCAAAAACACCCG
>JALTUB010000335.1 GCA_027047745.1 Sulfurimonas sp. | reverse complement strand
TAAACGCAGTTAAACGGTACTAAGTTATGCTACTTCCTCAAACAAAAGAGAGAGAATACCGTTTTGCTTTAGCTCTTAGGATAGGTCTTCCTATCTTTGCTCTTGTGTTCGCTCTTGTTTCTCAGACCCTTATCACTAGTTACAACTCTCTCCAGCCCTCTTTTTATGTAGAGTCACTTCTTCTTTTAGCTTTTAGTATATACTTTATTCTTTACATTATTTATAGTGGTTTTAATGTCAAGATTAGGGATGATGTTAGTGGTGCTTTTACTAGAGAGTATATGTATAAATATTTGCTTCATGAGTTAAAAGAAAACAAAGAATATACGCTTATGCTTATCAGTATAGATAACCTTCATGATATTAATCAGCTTTATGGCATAAAAAATGGAGATAAAGTATTATCAACAGTTATTAGATATATTGGTAGTTATTTTAAGCAGGAGAAGATTGAAAACTTTCCAATAGGACATATAAAAGGTGGAGATTTTATCTTGGGTTTAAAAGGTTCAAAAGATAAATATACAACTGTAATGGAGCTTTTATGTTTAAAATCAAGTGAGCTTAAGGTTGATGATATTGAAGTAAAGATTTCTGGGACTCTTGTTGATACTGCTTACTCTTCTGACTTAAACTTCATGATTGATAAGCTCTTTGAACTTCAAGAAAAGACAAAACAATCAAACTATAAAGAAGAAAATATCGACCCAAATGAGCTTGAATCTCTTGTTATTAGTGCAATTAGACGAAGAGATATTGTGATGAATTTTCAAGATGTTTTTAGTGGGGATAAACTTGCCTTTAGCGAATGTTTTGTAAAACTAAAAAGAGATGATAGTAGATTTATCTATCCAAAAGCTTATGCAAAAGTTATTAAAAAACTTGGACTTTGGATTGACTTTGATTTGATGGTTTTAGAAGAGATTATTTCTAAGTTATTGGGTAAAAGTGATAAGATATATGCACTAAATATATCACCTACATCTTTGAGAAATGAAAAATTTTTATCTTCTGTTGTTTCTGTATTTAAAGTAAATGAAGAACTGAAAAATAAAATAGTTTTTATACTCTCAGAGCAAGAGTATTACTCTTTTATATCAAAATATAATAATATTTTAAATACACTTAGAAGTTTAGGTATTAAAATAGTAATAGATAAAATCGCTTCACTTCATACAAGTTTTTTGTATTTAAGAGAGCTTGATGTGGACATGATACGATTTGATGCTTACTACTCAACTTCTACTAGAATGATAAAAAATCGCAATATCATAGAGGGCTTTAATCTCATGGCAAAAGAAAAAGGTGTAAAAACTTGGATAAAAAATCTTGAAGATGAAGCATCTTTATCACTTGCAAAAGAGATGAAGATTGACTTCGTGCAGGGTAAATATTTAGCTGAACTTAAAACTATAAAATAAAGGAAAAAACAATGCCAAATCGTAAATATGGTGAAAAAATAATAGATGAATTTGACGAGGAGAAAGATTTAGAAATATGGCCAAATGAGCATAAGCGAGACTACCTTATAAAGATGACTCTTCCTGAGTTTTCTTGTCTATGTCCAAGAAGTGGTTACCCAGACTATGCAACAATTTACCTAGAATATACACCTGATGAGTGGGTAGTTGAGCTAAAAGCTATAAAGTTATACATCAATGCTTTTCGTGATAGACATGTGTCCCATGAAAACTCAGCAAATGAGATTTATGCTCTTTTAGAAAGAAAACTAAAACCAAAGTATATGAAAGTAGTAGCCGACTTTAACCCAAGAGGAAATGTTCATACAGTTATAGAGATAGACAGTTCAAAAATAAGTAGAGAGTAACTTTTTAAGATAGTTTACTCCATCTTCATGAGTTTTAAAAACATCTTTTAGTTGTGCTATGTAGGCTTTTTCTAAGATGCTAGAAAACTCTTTTGATGGTTTTAGTCCTAGTGCTATCAAATCTTTGCCTTTTATGAGGACAGGGGCTTCATGATTTAAGATATTTAACTTTTTAGCTCTTTTTTCTACTCTTTTAATACTTGATAAATCAGTATCAGACTTTTTTATAGCTTTTAATAACAATACAAACTCTTCTATCTTTACTTCTCGTGAGAGCATATACAAATCAAAGTCGGTGAAGTTATCTAAATCTATGGTATTTTTATTTTTTATAAGTTTTAAGATAGAGTTTATTAGAGCTGTTTCATCTGTAAAAGTATTTAAAAATGTTTTAGCCTTTTTTAGTAAAAACTCATGAGAATATAGAGCTAAGATAACAACTAATTTTTGTCTTTCATTTGTAAACTTTAGCATGACAGCTCTATCTAAAGTAGCTAAATTTTCATCAGAGATATGAAACTCTTTAAAAATACCTAGCTCTTGTAAAAGTAAAATTCCTTTAGATATTTTTTCTGCTTTTAACAAAAGTTTTTTTAGCTCTTCAAAAATTCTCTCTTTTGGCAGTTCATCAATCAGTCTGTTTTTAACCATATCATGACAAGTGTCAAATAATTTCTTATCAATATCAAAATCAAATCTTGCACTAAACTGCACAGCTCTAAATACTCTAAGTGGGTCTTGTTGAAACTTATCACTATCAACTGCTCTTAAAATCTTGTTTTTAAGATCTTTTTCTCCATCAAAAGGGTCGAGTAGTGTTTTGTTTTTGACATCATATCCCATAGAGTTTATAGTAAAATCTCTTCTACTTGATGCAGTTTTAAAGTCTAGGTTAGGGCTTATCTCAACTTCAAAGCCTTTATGCCCCTTTGAGACTTTAGAATCCTGCCTTGGAAATGAAAAATCTAAGTCTAAGCTAGCAAACTCCAACTTACAAACACCAAAACTTTTACCAACGCTATTGACACTTCCAAACTCTTTTAAAATTTTTTCAAGCTGGGCAAATGAAGATATGCCATAAAGTTCAATATCTATGTCCTTAGAGTTCATGTTAAGCAAAGAGTCTCTGATGTAGCCACCAACTATAATAGGCTTTATATTTAGTGATAATAGTTTGTCAAAAATAGGATTTAGTCCCTTTGGATAGTGAATAATGCTAACACCTTTAGTTTTAGTTGTTCATCGATATAGGTATTTTACTAAGATATAACTTTTATTTGGGTATAATTGCGAAAAATTTTCCCACAAAGAAGGAAACCTCTATGCAAAAAATAAGAAACATTGCCGTTATCGCCCATGTTGACCACGGTAAAACTACATTGGTTGATGGACTACTAGAGCAATCAGGAACATTCGGATCACATGAACAACACGACGAGAGAGCTATGGATAGCAACGCTTTAGAAAAAGAGCGTGGTATCACAATCCTTTCTAAAAACACAGCGATTCGTTATAAAGATTATAAAATCAACATTATTGACACTCCGGGTCACGCCGATTTTGGTGGAGAAGTTGAACGAGTTCTTAAAATGGTTGATGGTGTTTTAGTTCTTGTTGATGCTTACGAGGGTGTAATGCCACAAACAAAATTTGTTGTTAAAAAGATGTTAGCACTTGGTAAAAAACCTATCGTTGTGATCAACAAGATAGATAAACCTTCAGCTGAACCAGATCGTGTTGTTGATGAGATGTTTGACCTTTTTGCAGATATGGGTGCAACAGATGAACAACAAGATTTTCCTATTATCTATGCTGCCGCTCGTGATGGTATGGCAAAAATGGATATGGAAGAAGAAGATGGCGATTTTAAGTGTATCTTCGAGACAATCTTAGAACATGTTCCAGAGCCAGAAGGTTCACCAGAAAATGACTTTCAAGCTCAAGTATTTACACTTGATTATGATAACTATGTTGGTAAAATCGGTATTAGCCGTATCTTTAACGGTGTAGTAAACAAAGGTGACAATGTAATGCTTGCAAAAGCTGATGGTGAAATGGTTAAAGGTAAAATCTCTAAACTTATTGGTTTTATGGGTCTTAACCGTATGGAGATTGACCAAGCAGAAGCGGGCGATATCGTGGCATTTGCTGGGATGGAGACTGTTGATGTTGGTGATACTATAGCAGACCCTGTAAATCCTGTGGCACTTGACCCTATGCATGTTGAAGAGCCTACACTTACAGTTGTGTTTGCAGTAAATGACTCTCCTTTAGCTGGTAGAGAGGGAAAACATGTAACATCAAACAAACTCAAAGAGAGACTTGAAGCAGAGATGACAACAAATGTTGCTATGAAACTTGAGGTTGTTGGCGAGGGTAAATTTAAAGTTTCAGGTCGTGGTGAACTTCAGATTACTGTTCTTGCTGAAAATATGCGTCGTGAAGATTATGAGTTTAGTATATCTCGTCCAGAAGTTATTACTAAAGAGATTGAGGGTGTTAAATGTGAACCATTTGAACATCTTGTTATTGATGTTCCTGAAGAACTTGGTGGAAGTGTTATCGAGCGTCTTGGAAAAAGAAAAGCAGAGATGAAATCAATGATGCCAATGGGTCAAGGTTTCCAAAGAATTGAGTTTGAGATTCCTGCTCGTGCATTGATTGGATTTCGTGGGCAGTTCTTAACAGACACAAAAGGTGAGGGTATCATGAACCACTCATTCTTAGAGTTCCGTCCATTTAGTGGTGCCGTTGAGTCAAGAAGTTATGGTGCTCTTGTTTCTATGACTGCTGGTTCTACTCTTGGTTTCTCTCTTTTTGGTATCCAAGACCGTGGAGCACTTTTTATCGGTGTTCAAACTGAAGTATATGAGGGTATGATTGTTGGTGAGCATTCTCGTCAAAATGACCTTGTAGTAAACCCTATCAAAGGAAAAGCACAATCAAATGTCCGTTCATCTGGAGCTGATGAAGCTATCAAGCTTGTTCCACCTCGTGATATGTCTTTAGAGCGTGCCTTAGAGTGGATTGAAGATGATGAACTTCTTGAAGTAACTCCTAAGATGGTTCGTATCCGTAAGAAATACTTAACAGAGGGCGAGAGAAAAAGACACTCTCGTAAATAATTATTAGATTATGATAACACGCAAGGCTTTAACCTTGTGTGTTAAAAAACTCTACAACTCTATCTTCTAGCCAATACTTTGGTTTTAAAAAACTTCCAGATATAAACCCAACATGACCACCTTTTTTACTTACTTCAAGAGTTACATTTTTTGATATTTCATCCTCTTTTGGCAGAACTTCTGGAGTCATAAATGGGTCATCAAGTGAATGGATGATGAGCGTTGGTGTTTTAATATCCTTTAAAAACTGCTTTGAACTACTTTTTGTATAATAATCTTTTGCAGAAGAAAAACCGTGGATAGGAGCTGTATAAGCATCATCAAATTCCCAAAAAGTTTTTATGTTTTTTATATCTTCTCTTTTTAGATTGATAAGTGATTTCATATCATGCCTATCGTATTTTTTATCAAGACTTATTTTTAAATCTTTAAGAAGATTTGTTTGATATAGCCTAGAAAAACCTCTGTTCATGCTATCTGCACAGATGTCAAGTTGCATGGGTGCAGATACACAAACAGCAGCTTCAAGATTTGAGTTATGCCCACTCTCTCCTAAAAGTTTTAAGAGCATATTTGCACCTAGAGAGTAGGCAACTGCGTAAAGTTTTGCTTTAGGGTATCTGCTTTTTAAGGATGATATAAATGAAAAGGCATCAGCAGTATCTCCACTATGATAAGACCTAGCAAGATTGTTTTCTTTTCCAGATGTTCCTCTATAGTGCATTATCACGGTGTTAAATCCAGCTTTATTTAATGATTTTACAGCTCCATTGATATAGGGAGATTTATAAGAACCAGCTAAACCATGAAAAAGTATTACTATAGGAGTTAAATTTGTATAGTTTTTTATATATGACCAGTAGCACTCTAAAAAATCCCCATCATCAAGTATAAAAGTTTCAACTTCATAATTTATAAAAAAGAGTTTTCTAAAAAATGTGGCATAGATAGTTTGAACATGCTTGTTTGCAAGTCCAAACGCAGGTTTAAAGTTAGATATATTTAGTGCCTATCGTTAAGTATCGCATCTAGTGTTTCAAAAACTGAGTCACTACCACTTTCCATCTCTTCAAAAGCTTTTACAAGTTCATTAACTTCTACACCATCTTTAACCATCAAGTCAAAAACTTTATGTGTACCATTATGCACAACAGAGTGAGGAGTCTCAAGCTGAGAATAGTGTGAACAATTTGAAAAGTTCTCTTTACCATCACCTTCATAGTACCATTTACCAAGCCTACAGTTATGATGATCAACAAACTTAAATTGCTCTTTTTTGGTGATAGCTGAGTAGTAAGTATTTACTTTCCATAAAATATGGTCAAGTTTTGCTAAGGTCATAAATACCCTATCATTTGAAAAGGAGATAGTTGTAAATGTATCTATCAATCCATCAGAATCCTTAGTTAGGTAACTGCTGAGTCTGCCTATGGAATCATTAGCTTCGACAATCTGATTTTGAATATTTTTTGATTGTTCAGAGACGCTATCTACATCTTGCTTCATTGATTGTAGTGAAATATTTATCTCTCCTACTGCCTTGTCTGTCCTATCAGCTAGTTTTCTAACTTCATCAGCAACAACAGCAAATCCTCGTCCATGCTCCCCAGCTCTTGCTGCTTCTATGGCTGCATTTAAGGCAAGTAAATTTGTTTGGTCAGATATGTCTTTGATAAGTGTTAAGATGCTACCGATGTCTTCTGTTCTTTCAGAGAGTCCAGAAACAGTTTGTAAAGAGTCTTCTGATAGTTGATTTAATCCATCTAAGTTCTCTACAATCTCATCTGTTCTTTGAAGTGAAGCTTTGATGTTTTCTGCTAGTTCATTGGTGATTTTAAGACTTGCTTTTGATGAGCTTACTGACTCGGCAAGATTTCCTTGCAAATCCATAATATTTATTTTTAGGTGTGCGTTTTGCATCATCATTAATGGTTCTAAATCATCACACTTCATCTCTTCATGTTGCATGTTTTCAAGCTGTGAGATACGATTTTTTAGTTCATCATTTTCTTCAATAAGTGTATCATTGTAGCGTTTTATTTTATCGTACTCTGACTTATCTACTTTAGCACTTCCAAATATACCCATAATACTTCCTTATATTTCTTGGAACAATTCTATCTTATAAATTCTAAATTGTATATTAAATTCAAGATAATACAATCTTTAGGAGGATATAATCATACACAATAAAATCAGAGGAAGTCATCAAAAATGAATAGAAAACAGATATACAATCCAGACTCAAAAGAGAATGTAAATGATAGAAAGATTTTTGGTGGTGATCCAACAGGTATTTTTGAGCTAAATAACATCAAATACCAATGGGCATACAATCTTTGGGAAGTTATGCTAAACAATACTTGGTTTCCAAAAGAAGTTGATATGACTCGTGATGTTAATGACTATAAGTTGCTCTCAGAAGCAGAAAAAACAGCTTATGATAAAGCATTGTCACAACTCATCTTTATGGACTCCCTTCAAACAAATAACCTTATCGATAATGTCAATCCTTATGTAACTGCTCCAGAAGTAAATCTTATCCTAGTTCGTCAAAGTTTTGAAGAGGCTCTTCACTCTCAGTCTTATGCTGTTATGGTTGATAGTATATCAACAAATTCTGAAGAGATATATGAACTATGGCGTAGAGATATGATGCTCAAAAACAAAAATGACTCTATAGCTAAAGTCTATCAAGAACTAGCAAAAAATCCTAGTGAGACTAACTTTGTAAAAGCCTGTTTTGCAAATCAAATCTTAGAGGGTATCTACTTCTATAGTGGCTTTACATATCTATATACTTTAGCTCGTTCAGGAAAGATGTTAGGTTCTGCACAGATGATTCGTTTTATCCAAAGAGATGAAGTGACTCACTTGGTGCTTTTTAAAAATCTTATCAACACTTTACGCAAAGAGAGAGCAGACCTTTTCACAGATGAACTAAGAGCAGAAGTTATTGAGATGTTTAAAGAGGCAGTAGAGCTTGAAGTAAAATGGGGTAAATACATCACTCAAGGGCAGATTTTAGGTCTAACAGATGGTATAGTTGAGCAGTATATCCAGTATCTTGCTGATGATAGACTTACTTCTGTAGGTTTTGAAAAGTTATATAATGTAGAAAACCCTATCAAATGGGTAGATGACTTTTCAAAGTTTAATGACCAAAAAACAAACTTTTTTGAAGCAACTGTAAGTAACTATTCTAAGGGTAGTTTGTCTTTTGACGATGACTTCTAAAACAAAAGAGCATACACTTTGCTCTTTACTTTTTAAAACAACACCTAACTATAACACTAACTTACAAACACTTTTACGACTCGTAAAATCATCAAAAAAAGATTCTATCATTGTTGCCCCTGAAGTCTGTTTGACAGGTTTTGACTATGACAACTTTGATGAGGTTTTAGCCTTTGCATCTGAGGCAAACAAAGCTTTAAAAGAGGCTTCAAAAGACAAAATCATCATCTTAACAATTATAGAAAAAATAGGTGATGAAGTTTTTAACCTTGTAAAAGTCTTTCATGATGGAGAGATAGTTCACCAAAGAGCGAAAGCAAAACTTTTTCGTTTTGGCGGTGAGCATAATTATTTTGCAGAGGGAAGTGATGAGGAGGTAAAAGTCATAGAAGTTGATGGCATAAAAATAGCACTTTTAGTCTGTTTTGAGTTGCGTTTTAAAAATCTTTGGATGCAGATAGAGGATGCAGATGTCATAGCCATACCTTCATGGTGGGGACTTCTTAGAGTAGAACATTTTACATCTTTAACTAAAAGCTTAGCTATCATAAATCAATGTTTCGTAGTAGCAAGTGACTCTTTAAACAGTTCATGTACTAAGATGAGTGGAATTATAAATCCAAAGGGTGAAGTGCAAAGAAATGAAGAAAAAGAGTCACTAGAGATTCCTTTTAGTAAAAAAGAGATTACTCTTATGCGTCGATATATCGATGTAGGGATAAGTTTAGTTTCCAAGCCTTTATGAAATAGTGCTACAATTTTGATGAGATAAATATCTCTAAAAAACATATAAGGATTTACAAAATGGTTACAGTTTTTACAAAATTTCCTATCAAGGAAGAATTTAAAGAAGAGTATTCAAAACATTTGAAAGAAGCAGTTGTTAAACATGAGATGGATAAACAAGAGGGTTATGTTAAAATGAACCTTTTAGCACCACAGTCCATACCTCATGCGAGTGAAAATAATATGTTCATTATTGAAACTATTTGGGAAGATATGAAAAGTTTTATGGCATACACACAAAGCGAAGCATTTAAAAAATCTCATGAAAACATGCCACCACGAGATTGGTTTGCAGGAAGACCAGAAGTAGAAGTATATGAGAGTATAGACTAGTCCATACTCCGTATAGTAACTTTCTTTTTCATTGTGCATACTTTTTGTATGTATTCCAATTCAATGGCCATGTATAAAGCAAAAGAACAAGGAAAAAATCAGTTTATATTTTATACTGAGGAAAACAATTAAATATTTTGTTTGCTAACAAACAGACATAAATATTTTTTTGCTCTATAATTCATATATCTTTAAAATATAAAGGATTAATATGAATAGAATGATACACAAGTTGATTGTCTGCTCTTTAGTAGCAAGTACATTTTTGGTTTCTAACACATTTGCAGATGAAATTGATGAGAGTGTTAAGGTTGTCCCTACAAGAACTGCCTCAGCTTTTACTCAAGCAGAGCTCTCAAAAGGAGCTGCCAAAGTTGCGCTGTCTGTTGCAAATGCAAGAGAAGCTATATATCATAAAGATGCAAAAGGGGCAAAAGCAGATTTGCAAAAAGCTCTTACTGAGATAAAAGTTATTGATAATCTACGACCTACAGAGGCAATTATTGACCATATTGCTGTTGCTAAAAAACATTTAAATTATGAATCAACACGAGAAGTTGGACAAGATTTGATTCCTATCGCTTACGATATAAACCAATTAACACTTTCAACACCTACAAAGAATGCTAAAAAACACTTGGCAAATGCAAAAAAAGCTATTGCTTCTGGCGATAAAAAAGGTGCAAAAAAAGAACTAGTTGCTCTGGAAGAAGCAGTGAATGTTACTGGAGTATATCTTCCTGTTAATGAAACAAAAGCAAATATTTATAAAGCTTTACAAGCATTAAATGCGTCCAATCTTAAACAAGCTGATACTGTTCTTAAAAAAGCAGAAAATAGTCTTGTTATTATGTCAGTGACAAGTGTAAGACCTGTAGCTAAAGCTAAAAAAAGTTTTTATGATGCAATGGTTGATTATTCTCATGGAGAGTATGCTAAAGCAAAGGAAGATTTACATCAGTCTGAATTGTGGCTTGACAAAGCAATGCATTCATCAGATGCTAAAACAAGAGATGAAGCTAAAAAACTCAAAGAAAAAACAAGTGCTTTAAAAAATCATCTTTCAAAAAGCACTACTGATGCAGAGGCAAAAATCAATGCACTATGGGCACAAAGTAAAGCTTTAAGTCAAAAAGATGCACAGAGTATTGCTTCTAAATATAAGCATTCAAAAAAAGAAGTGGCAATAAAAAGCGATTTACTTGATGCAAAACTACATGTAGAATATGCTGAGATAAAACAGTCTATTTATGGTACGAAAAAAGAGATTAATGCAGAACTGGAAAAAGCAAAAGGATCTTTAAAAAAAGCTTCACAATATGCTGACGCAAACACTGTCGCATCTATAAAAGTTGTTGATAAAAGCATTGATGGTCTTGAACAAGATTCAAAAGATGGTGTTGTAGATACAAAAGCAAAATATAATGATGTCAGAATAAAAATGGATAAACTTATCCATCAATTTTAATACAAGGAAATGAATGTGTCATATAAAGAAAGAATGAAAGCTGAAGTAGAGGCTATAGTTGCCAAAGGTAAAGATGTTGATGCAAATATTATTACAATGGTTAAAAATGATTTTAAGCAGATTATTGCAGATTGTAAGAAATCAGGTACTTCACTTAAGAATGTAACTTATGAAACGCTAGATGGTATAGAAGAGGGTTTAAAAGTAAGTGGATATGAAACAAAAAAAGTTTTAAAAGAATCTGCTGATGCGATGGTAGAAGTAACTAAAAAAAGTTCTGATGCGATTATTGAAATAAGTAGAGAAACTGCTCAAAAAAGTAAAGATGCTCTTAATGAAGAGATTTCAAAAGCCAAAGATGGTATTGCAGGTGTTAATGATAAGATAAAAGATAAAATGCAAGCTTCTTATGCAGATTTTCAAGAAAAAACAGATGCCCAAAAAGCACACCTGCAAGATGTTGCCGATGGAATGAAAGATTACTCGATTGAGAAAAGTCATCATTTACTTTCTCAAAGTGTTGATAAAACAAAAGATGCTATCAATAATATAAACACATCTTTTAAAGATCATTCTAAAGCTCTTTTAGAACATTCAAAAGAGGGTGCTGCTAATTGGCTTCACTCTTTAGCAAATAAAATAAAAAAACATTAAGGAATTAAACATGGAAAATAAAAACAGTGCAGTAGCAGTATATAATACACATACGGAAGCTGAATCAGCAGTCAAGTTATTGACAGATTCTGGAATAGATACTAAAAAAATATCTGTAGTAGGAAAAGGTTATCATACAGAAGAACATCCTATGGGTTACTACAATACAGGTGACAGAGTTAAATTTTGGGGTAAAGAGGGTGCTTTTTGGGGTGGTTTATGGGGGATTTTAGTTGGAGGTTCATTCTTTTTTGTACCAGGGTTTGGTCCTTTAGCTGCAGCAGGCCCTATAGTATCAAGTATTGTTGGTGGAGTAGAGGGTGCAGTTGGTATGGGTGCATTTAGTGCTTTAGGTGCAGGACTTTATGGTATGGGTATTCCAAAAGATAGTGTAATGAAATATGAAACTGCTATAAAAACAGATAAATATTTACTTATCATACATGGCACTCAAACTGAAGTTCAAAAAGTAAAAGAGATACTTGCTACGCAAGATAACGGTGAAACTACTTTACATATTAATGCTTAAGGTATAATAACAAGAGTAATACAATGTCAAAGGAGTTTACTATGTTAAAAACATCACCTGACTTTCATAATACAATATCTGCTTTGCAGGCTTCACCTTTTTTTTCAAAGGTAGAGCCTGTAATCATAGAAGATATACTTAAAGATTTTACTCTTGTTAGCATCAAAAAATCTGCAACACTTGACCATGATATAAATATGAAATATTTTCATATTATATTAAAAGGTCGTTTACGACTTATGCAGGTTGATCCTACTACAGGTAAGAGTGTGACTCTTTTTTTATTGCAAGAAGGAGATGGTTTTGATATTTTTCCTTTGCTCGATGGTAAAGAGCATATTGCTCAACCTATTGCTGTTGATGATATGGTTGTT
>JALTUB010000334.1 GCA_027047745.1 Sulfurimonas sp. | reverse complement strand
AGATAATGCTATAAAATATCTCAAACATTTCAACGCTATTTCATACTTAACGGATATAGTTATAGATAGCACATTTAGAGACAGCAACGGTTATAAGGTTTATACTTTTACTATGAAAATAAAGGCAAACCATGAATAACTACAAACTTTTACTTTTACTACTTACATTTGTTATTTTTATAAATTATACCAATTACATGATGCCAAACCGTGGTAAATTGCATAGAAAGATAGAATTACTTACCTATAAGATAGAAAAAGAAAATCGACTCAATACTCAAAAACCAGATATAAAAAAGCTAAGATTGCCATTTAAAACTCTATTTTATGATGGAAAAAAGTTCAATTACTCACAAGCTATGGGAAACTTTCAAGAGCTTATCACTAAAGCCGCAAAAGATAACTGCACTATAACACGCCTCCAATGGGCACAAGTCCCACTTAGCACAAAATGGTATGATGTTCTAAAAATAAATATAGGATTAGAATGTACTCCTAAAAAAATGTTTCTTTTTGTAAACAAACTTCGAAAAGATAATAAAATATACAATATCAAAAATTTTACCATAAACAAACCACAAAATAAACCTGTATTGCAGTTACATATGCAACTTGTAAGCTATAGGATACATTATGAAAAATAAAATCGTTTATCTTTTGTATGGATTTATAGCTTTTTTGGTTGCGCTTATATCATATAATTTTTATGGTTCATCAAAAAGAACTGTAACAGAAAAAACTATAAAGTCTTTTAAAAGCAATACCGTAAAAATGTATCAAGAACAGTTTAATACAAATCAGGCTTTTGGCTATCTTTGGGGAATAAAAGAACCAAAGAAAAAAAGAGACACAAATAAAACGGTAATTTTAAAAGATATTAACACTTCTATAGTGCCTGTCATAAAAGAAAAAAATAAAATCTGTATAGCTAAAAGTTGCTATACGTTATTGGGTTTTTACTATAGAGCCGGAGTGCCTTATATCAGCTTTTATTCTAAAGAGTTTAAAA
>JALTUB010000333.1 GCA_027047745.1 Sulfurimonas sp. | reverse complement strand
GTTAGTGGAGTGTTTTATATCTTTTTGTTTATCATTCATTACAAACACCTTAGCAAAATTTGGCAGTTTATACTCATACCATTTTGGGTATATCTTCTTATGTTACCCTACTCTATTGTTATTTTTGCTAACTTTAGTTTATACCATCCACTCTCTATAATCTGGAGTTCACTTTTTACAATCTTTTATCCACTCAGTATATTTTTACACCTTATAAATCATGGAGATATTTTAGATATTTTTGTGCAAAATCTACTAAATTTAGATACTCAAAATAGCAGTGTTGTGATTGCTTGGAAATGGATAATACCTTATGTTCTCACCTCTTTAGGTGCGATTTACAGTAAAGTCTTACTCTTCATGTCTCTCTTTTTTGCTCTCACCTTGTTTATATATTCTATCTATGAGATAACATAACTTCAAGCCATATATAAAAATAATCCATGAAACATATATCCACAAAAACAGAAACATCAAAATCGCAAAAGAACCATACATGGTTGTATAAGACTTATTCATAAAAACATAGTAGATAAAAGCATTTTTACTGATGCTAAAAACAACAGAGATGATAAATGAACTTATAGCTGAAGCCTTAGGATTTATCTTTGCATTTGCCCCTATCTGAAAAATCAAGAAAAAGAGCGCCCAGATGATGATATACGGAACAAGAGGTAAGATATTGAACCCTGATGTATAGGAGTTTGAAGCCATAAGAGTAGCTATATAACCTGTAATATAAAAAGAGACACCAAGAGCTATAGGCGTCAAAGTTAGCATTGTCCAGTAGGTTGTAACACTCTCCCAAAGTGTTCTAGGTTTAGCATGAAATATCTTGTTTGCTATATACTCAAAATTTTTAAAAAACAGCAGTGAGGCAACAAGTATCATCGCCAGTCCTATAACGCCCATCTTCGCAGAGTTCTTTAAAAAACCATCTATATGTTCCATAATAGCTTCAGAATTTACAGGCATAAGGTTTGAAAATATAAAAGTTTTTATACTCTCATAATGTTCAGCAAAACTAGGCATTGAGGTCAAAAGTGTAAGCATAATTAGCAAAAGAGGGATGATAGTAAATATGGTATAAAAACTAAGACTTGCAGCAAAAAGTGTCAAGTCTTTATCTATAAATGAGGTTACAAAAGGTTTAACTCTTTTGTAAATATCTTTTACTCTCTCGTTCATGAAGACACCTTAAAAGTTAATTTAAGCCCATTTTTGAAGGGTTTAGTATGTTGTTTGGGTCAAATGCAGCCTTAATAGACTTAAACAAATTCATCTCTTCATCACTAAATGCCATGCTCATATATGGTGCTTTTGCTAAACCAATCCCATGTTCACCAGAGAGTGTTCCACCCAAATCAACTGTCGCTTGAAAAACCTCTTCTATGGCTTTATATGCGATTTTAACTTGCTCTGGGTCACTTCCATCAACCATAACATTTGTATGAACATTGCCATCACCTGTATGACCAAAACATGGGATATTTACACTATACTTCTTGGCTATAGCATAAAACTTTTCTAAAAGTTCAGGTAAAGCTGCACGAGGAACTGTTACATCTTCATTTAGTTTTTTACTTCCATAAACACTTAAAGCTGGACTTGCATTACGACGAGCGAACCATAAGTCTTTTGCCTCATCTTCATCTTTAGCAATTCTAAACTCACTACAGCCATTTTCTTTAAAAACTTTTTCTATCATGCCGAGTTGAAAATCCAAATCATCTTCAAGATTTCCATCAACATCTGTAACAAGCAAAGCACCAGCATCAACTGGCAAACCTTTGTGAAAAGTCTGCTCCACAGCTCTTATAGTCAAGTTATCTAAAAACTCCATAGCTACAGGAGTTATCCCACTAGCCATAGTTTTATAAACAGCCTCCATAGCCTGATGAACACTATCAAAGACACCCATAGCTGTTTTTGTCATCTTTGGTTTTGGAATCAAACGAAGAGTTATCTCAGAGATAACTGCAAGTGTTCCCTCTGAAGCTATCAAGATACCACTAATGTTATAACCTGCAACATCTTTTATGGTTCTTTTTCCTGCTCTTATGATGTCACCATTTGGCAAAACTGCACGAGTTGCCATCACATAATCTTTCGTGATACCATATTTTGCAGCTCTCATTCCACCTGCATTTTCGCTTACATTTCCACCTATGCTTGAGTAGTCTTGACTTGCTGGGTCTGGTGGATAAAAAAGTCCTACCTCTTCCACAGCTCTTTGTAAGTCCATATTTATAAGACCTGGTTGAACTATCGCAACCATATTTTTCATATCTATCTCTAAGATTTTGTTCATGTGTTTTTCAAAACCTAAAACTATACCACCAGAACTTGGAAGTGCGCCACCTGTAAAACCTGAACCTGCTCCACGAGGAACTATAACGATATGATGTTCATTACAGTATTTTAAAATGGCACTAATATCATCTTCATGTCTAGGAAAGACAACTGCATCAGGCTCAAAATGTGCACGAGTTGCGTCATAAGAGTAAGCTAGTAAATGTGCTTTATCATGATATATATTGTCATCGCCAACAATAGACTTAAAGTGTTGTAAATGTTTTGCTTCAATCATC
Source organism: Sulfurimonas sp. (assembly GCA_027047745.1). Classification (GTDB taxonomy): domain Bacteria; phylum Campylobacterota; class Campylobacteria; order Campylobacterales; family Sulfurimonadaceae; genus Sulfurimonas. The sequence continues at coordinate 1,464 of JALTUB010000333.1, read as the reverse complement.
TTAATTTCCTATCTTAAATATACCAAGTAAATCATGAAGTTTTTCACCCTTACTTTTTATAATATCATACAATCTTTTATCTTTTTTATTATACTCTGCAAGTAGTTCGTAGTAGTGAGGTGCGTACTCTTCAAGCTCACTGCTACCCTCTCCAAACCAGTTAGCATCTATCTTTTCAACTCTTGAGTAAAATGGAAGTTTTACACTGTCTTGAACAAAAGGAGCATCATTTATAGTGAGTATCTTAAAGCTACTAGCGTCTATCATGAAAACTTTTTTATCAAGATAGATAAATATCAAACCAACTGCATTTGAGATACGCATAGCATCAAAGTCACTTTTTAAAGGGGTAGGATGTCCACGAAAAGACAAGATAGTAGCAAAGATGTCAGGATGAACCCATTGAATCTTTACACTCTTTGTTATCTGATGATATATCTCTTCACTTGGAGCTATCAAACAAGCACGAGAGTATCCGTATGCCAAAAGAGCTGTATCGCCAACACTAACTTTCCATTTTCCAGTCGGTAAAGAGTTGTTTTTTAGTCCATTGTATTTACTCAAAGCAAGTGTTGCTATGTGAGTATCTTTATCAAAGGCAGTTACAACTGCATTGTTCAATATACTACTATGGTTTGGAGCTATTTGATGATAAACAAACCCACTAACACCTACATCAACCTTGTTAACTTTAATAGTTGCGACAGAGTCGTCTTGTGTTAGTGTAAGGATAGGCGACTTTAAAACACCTGCACTCAACTCAAATACCATAACCAATAGTAAAAATATATATTTCATCTGCACTCTTTATAGGGCACTTCTAAAAACCCTAGTAACTCTCAGAGGGAAGAAAAAAAGATGAGATTGTTCAAAAGCTTTTTTAAGTCATAGCCGTAGCTATGGCGATAAAAAGTTTTGTGCAATATCGCTTTTTTTATCCCTCCCTACGGGTAACACAGAGGAGCCTACACTCGGCGTTACTCTTTCTTACCTTAGCTATGGCTAGGGTTTCAAAAGAGTGCCTTGATTGTAAACTCCTCTGTGTTACTGAGAGATACTAGGGTTTTTAGAAGTGCCCTTTTATTTATTTACTGAGATTATATCAAATAAACCTCATACTAAGCCAAAATTTGTTAAAGTTTCATCTAAATTTATTTCAGGTTAAAATTTTGATACGATTTTTCTTACTTTTTTTACTCTCTACAACTATCTTTGCTTCAACTATTGAACGACATAGATGGGAAAACGGCGAAACATATTTAGTTTTCTTAGAAAAAAACAATCTCCCCACAAGGTCACTATATTATAACCTTGACAAGGATGATCAAAGACTCACAGAAGAGATGAGAACAGGTGTTCATTACCAAATCTCGAGAAATAAAAAAGATGGCATAGAGCAGGTTTTACTTCCTTTAAATGATGAACTGCAAATTCATATCTACAGAGTAAAAGATAGCTATAAGT
>JALTUB010000332.1 GCA_027047745.1 Sulfurimonas sp. | reverse complement strand
AGCTTGAAGTGCATTTGGTCGTAGGGATTTTAGTCTCTCTATCGTGATGGTTTTGTCTATATTTGAAGCAAACTCTAAAAGCTTTAACATGGCTCTTGCATCCCCACCAGAGCTTTTTACTAGATACTCTTGTGTTTGTTCGTTCATCATGATGTTTTCTTTATCGGTGGCTTTTATGAGAAGAGTTTGAAGAGCTTTATTTGAGATATGTTTTAACTCAAACAGCATAGAACGAGAACGGATGGCTGAGGTTAAAGAGAAAAATGGATTTTCTGTTGAAGCACCTATAACTAGAACGCTATTGTTTTCCATAACAGGAAGTAAAACCTCTTGTTGATTTTTTGCTAGACGATGAACTTCATCTATAAATATCAGAGGTCTTTGTAGAGCATTTTTATACTGTTCAAAGATTTTACGCAGTTGCTCAATCTTGAGTGAAGTAGCGTTAAACTCATAAAAGGGTAAGTCCATACTCTTAGCGATGATTCGAGCGATGGAAGTTTTTCCACAACCAGCAGGACCATAAAAAAAGCTATGTCCTAAGGCAAATTTTTCACATAAAATACGCAGTGGAGAATCAGGCGAACTAAGATGCTCTTGCCCTACTAAATCATCAAAGTTTGTTGGTCTAAGTAGTTGCGTAAAATCAGACAATTACTTCTTGCCTTTAGCCTTGTTAGCAGCTTTTTCACGAGCTAATTTTTCATCAGCTTTCATAAATGTAAAAAGAGCAGAGTATTCACTTCTAGTTAAATAACGACTCTTTCCTGTTGGCAAATTATTTAACTCTATCTCTGCAAAACTGATGCGTTTAAGGTCTGCAACATCAGTTCCAAAGTGGGCAAAAAATCTTCTTATTTCTCTATTTTGACCCTCAGCGATTGCAATTTTTAAGATGGAGTAATTATGCTCATTTTTTTGGATTTTGTAACCTATAAATGGGGCAAAAGACATACTTGTTACTTTTGAATACTCGTGTCCACCAGCAGTTGCATCGGCTAGTTCAAGACCATTCATCATGGCATCTTCCATCTCTTTAGTTACTTCACCTTTTATCTTTACCTTGTAGATTCGCTCTAAACCTGAGTTCATGAGTGCTGTTGCTACTTTTGAAGCATCAGTTAAGAGTAAAACACCCTCCGTTGCGAAGTCTAGCCTTCCAACAGGGATAAAATGTTTGTACTTTTTTTCTAATCCATCATAGATAGTTTTTCGCCCACGAGGGTCGCTTTTTGTAACTAACTCACCTTTTGGTTTGTTATAAACTATAACAGTATATTTATCTCTAGGGGTGATTTGTTTACCACTCACATATACTATAACTTCTTTTTCATCTACTTGTGTTGCAGGATTGTCTTGTATCTCTCCATCAACTCTAACATATCCATCTTGGATAGTCTTGTCTGCTTCTCGTCTTGAGTAGCTTGAGTGATGTGCAATATATTTGTTTAGTCTCATCTTATGCTATACCTTTTTCTATAAGCGTATGAATATGCAGTACGCCTTTGATTTTTTTATTTTTGTCTGTAATTACAAGAAGTTGTATCTTCTTTTTTTCTATCAAAACAAGAGCTTCAGATGCCAACATATCTTCATCATCTAAAGTCATAGGATTTATAGTTGCATATTTTAAAAGATTGTCATCAAGTGAAAAATCCTCTTTAAGTAATGCACGGCGAATATCTCCATCACTAACAAGAGCTACAAGGCAGTTATCTTTATCTGTTACTAAAACTGTGCCTAAACGACCTTCACTTATCTTTATGATAGCATCTTTAACTTTTGTATCTTCACTAACTATAGGAAGATTTTTTGTTTGCATGAGGTTTGATACTTTGATAAAAAGTTGTTTTCCTAAAGCTCCACCAGGGTGAAAAGATGCAAAATCACTCTTTTGAAAATCCCTAGCTCTCATGAGACAAACGGCTAAAGCATCCCCTAAGGCAAGAGTTAGTGTTGTTGAGCTTGTTGGAGCTATATCCAGAGGACAAGCCTCTTTTTCAACCTCGACTTTTATCACCATATCGCTGTATTTTCCAAGTGTGGAGTTTATGTTCTTTGTCATGCCGATAAGAGGTACTTCAAAGCGTTTTACATGAGGAAGTATCGCTCCAAGTTCTTCACTCTCTCCAGAGTAACTAATGGCAATAACAACATCATCTTTTCCAACCATACCCAAGTCACCATGAAGTGCTTCTGTTGGATGAAGAAAAAAACTTGGAGTCCCAGTTGAAGCAAAAGTAGCAGCCATCTTAGCCCCTATGAGACCACTTTTTCCAACACCAGTTACAACAAGTTTTCCCTTGCATTTAAGTATAACATCCACAGCTTTGTCAAAAACATCATCTATACTTTTAGCAGCTTTTTGAAGAGTGTCAGCTTCAATATTTAAAGTTTCTTGTGCAATTTTTTTGTAATTCATAAGAGAATTATACTATAATATTGCAAAACTACAACAAGGAGTTTTTATGCAAAAATTATTTGATGAAATTGGTTCTTTGGATCAACGGTGTTATGATAAATTTTTTTTAAGTGAAGAAGTGTTGATGGAACATGCTGCTCAAGGTATGGAGAAGTTTATAAAAGGGAAGTTCGCTAAAAATTCAAAAGTTTTGGTTGTTTGTGGTAGTGGGAACAACGGTGCTGATGGTATAGCACTTTCTCGTTTACTTGCATATGACTATGATGTAAAACTTTTTTATGCTAAAGATTCTAAGTCGGAGATGGCAAAACTTCAACATAAAAGAGCTAGTGCAGTTGGTGTGAAAACAACTTATGAACTTAATGAGTGTGATGTGGTTGTTGACGCTGTTTTAGGAACTGGTTTTAATGGGGTCTTTAGTAGTGAAGTTGATGCAGTAATACGAACTATAAATAAGCTAAAAGCATATAAAATAGCTTGTGATGTTCCATCTGGTCTTCAAAGCGATGGACAGTGTGATAAAAGAACATTTATAGCCGATGCAACCTTGACGATGGGTGCTTTGAAAAAATCAATGTTTAGTGATGAAGCAAAAGAGTTTTTAGGTGAGATAAAAGTTTTAAATCTTGGTGTTGCAAGAGAGATTTATGAGGGTAAAACAAACTGGAATCTACTTGATTTGGAAGATTTGGAGTTGCCACATAGAGATAAAAAAGACTCTCATAAAGGAGTTTATGGGCATCTCTCTTTAGCTTGTGGAGAAAAACCAGGGGCTAGTATCATGAGTGGACTCTCGGCACTTCGTTTTGGAAGTGGTATCGTTACTTTAGTGGGTTATGAAAATGAACAAACATTAAATATCCCATACTCTTTGATGTACACTCACTCTTTGCCAAAAAACACGACTGCTTTAGCTTGTGGAATGGGCTTGGGCATAGAGTTTAGCGATAAGGAGTTTAGCAATTTTTTAGACAATAAACTGCCATTGATTGTGGATGCAGATATGTTTCATAGCCTAAAGATTGTTGATATTTTACAAAGAGATAAGCTTGTTATAACTCCACACCCAAAAGAGTTTGTATCTCTTTTAAAACTTACAGGTATAGCAAACATAAGCATAGCAGAGCTACAAAAAAATCGTTTTAAATACAGTGAATTGTTTTGTGAAAAATATCCAAATGTTGTCCTACTTTTAAAAGGGGCAAATGTAATTATTGGGAAAAAAGATAAATTTTTTGTAAATCCACATGGCAATTCATCTCTTGCAAAAGGTGGAAGTGGTGATGTCCTGAGTGGACTTGTTGGGGCTCTTTTAGCTCAAGGATATACTCCACTTAATGCCGCGATACAGGCTTCTTTAGCTCATACAAAACTTGCACAAGAGTACAAAGGTGCTGATTTTTCTCTTACACCTGAAGATTTGATTGCAGGTATTGGCAATCTGTAAGATAATTTTATTATAATACGCGAAATTAAGGAAAGTGACTTATGGATAATATACTAAAAATTGGAAAATATGAATTAGGCTCTCGTCTCATCGTTGGTAGTGGAAAATATGACTCTTTTGAGATGACAAAAGATGCTACTATTGCAAGTGGTAGTGAACTTATAACTGTTGCTGTTCGTCGTTTAAATATTACAGACCCAGATAAAGAGAATCTCAGAGATACTTTTGCTGGGACAAATGTAAAGTTTTTACCAAATAGTGCAGGGTGTGTAACTGCTGAAGAAGCTATCACAACTTTTAGACTTACTCGTGAAGCGACAGGTATTGATTTGATAAAGTTAGAAGTTATCGGAGATACTCAAAAAACTCTTTACCCTGATGTTTTAGAAACTATAAAAGCATGTAAAGTGTTGGCTGATGATGGTTTTACAATCATGGCATATACTTCTGATGACCCTATCATGGCAAAAAGACTTGAAGATGCTGGCGCTCATGCTATTATGCCTCTTGCTGCTCCTATTGGAAGTGGTTTAGGTATCCAAAACCCTTACAATGTTGTTTTTGTAAAAGAAGCAGTAAATTTACCGATAATAGTTGATGCAGGGATAGGATGTGCAAGTGATGCAGCCTATGCTATGGAACTTGGTGCAGATGGCGTTTTAACTAACACTGCCATAGCACAAGCGCAAAATCCTATGATAATGGCAGAAGCTATGAAACACGCTGTAAAGGCTGGAAGAATGTCTTACTTAGCGGGAAGAATCCCTAAAAAACCTTACGCAACTGCTAGTTCACCAGTAAATGGGATGATACAGTTCTAATTTAAACCTCAAACTCGTTTGAGAGATGGGTCATAAGTAAAAGTTGACCCATCCCCTCAAAAAACTTCTCAACTCCACCTTTTGCATTGATTGACTTTTGTAATGCACTTAAAAAAACTAACTGTGATTCCTCAGATGCTTTCATAAATGTATCTATAATATACTCAAAACTTAAAGAGTGTGTTTTACCATTAACATCATAATCTATAGTCGATAAAATATCTATGTTCTCACCCAAAAGAAGAGTTTTACACTTATCGGACACCTGACTCATTATATTATCCCCATAAGAGACAATATAACAACAAACATAGCTACAGGAGTGATATATCTAAGACTAAAATACCAAATGTCAAATGCCCATTTTAGTTGAGGTCTCATGATAGATTCTACTTTTGATTTGTCCATTGCAAAACCTACAAAGATAGCCATAGCTAAACCACCAAGAGGTAGCATGATAGCAGCAGTCACATAATCAACCCAGTCAAAGAAACTTTTTGAACCCCAAGTGAGAAACTCTTTGTATCCATCTACATTTGATAAAATAGCAAAGATACCAAAGAACCAAAAGAAAGTCCCCATAGATATAGAAGCTTTCAGACGAGACCATCCAAATCTATCTATAAAATACTGAACCATCGGCTCAACTAGAGAAACAGATGAAGTTAGACCTGCAAAAGCAAGGGCAATAAAAAACAGAACTGCAAAGATATTGCCAAGGACTCCCATCTCATAAAATGCAGCAGGTAAAGAGATAAAAACAAGACCAGGACCTTTAGCTGGACCTGAACCATACTGATAAAGAAAAGTAAAAAGCATAAGACCCGCAACAATAGCGATAGTAGTATCTAAAAATACAACCCAAAAAGCATTTTTAACAAGGTTAGAACCTTTCTCCATCGAAGCAGAGTAAGTCATGATAGCACCCATACCAAGACTAAGCGTGAAAAATGCATGACCAACTGCTACAACAAAAGCAGTTGAGTTTATCTTAGACCAATCTGGGTAAAACATAAACTCTACAGCTTGATGAAAAGTATCTAAGGTAGTCGCATAGATAAACATACCACCAAGTATAACCATAAGTGCAGGCATCAGTATAAAGTTCATTTTCTCTATACCACCCTTTATACCTTTTGTAAGTACATAAGTAATCCATATAAAGGCAGCAGTATGGTAAAACAGTTGTGTTTTGAAGCCAGTGTGGAGCATGGCATTAAAAGTTGTTTCTGCCTCTTTTACAGATGAAGGAAGAGTTGTCACAGAAGTAACAATGTAGTTAAATATCCATCCAATAACAACTGAGTAAAAAATCATGATAAAAAGTCCAGCCAAGCTTTGAAATCCAGCGAATTTCCATCTACCTTTGTGTGTGGGTGCTAACTCTTCAAAAGATGTAACTGTATCTTTTCGTCCAAGATACCCGATAAGCATCTCTGCAATCATGATAGAAAAACCTATAAGAAGTACGGTCAAAAGATAAACTAATACAAAAGCACCTCCACCATACTCACCAGCAATATAAGGAAATTTCCAAATATTTCCAAGACCAACTGCAGAACCAGCTGCTGCCAAAATAAATCCCATCTTACTAAATCTAGCTACTTTCATGTGTGTCTTTCCTCTTTTATTAAGGAAATTATACATAAAAATAGGATTATATAAAAGAATTTCTCTTTTGCTATTGACTTTTTTTTACAATTTAACTATAATTCCGGCTCATTAATCAGCACTTGTGTTTGATTATTGTGTAGGTCGGGGTGTAGCTCAGTATGGTTAGAGTACCTGGTTTGGGACCAGGGGGCCGAAGGTTCGAGTCCTTTCACCCCGACCACTTTAAAATTATAAGATTTATATTGAGATTTAAGTATGGTGGGATTAGCTCAGTTGGTTAGAGCACTGGTTTGTGGTGCCGGGGGTCACGGGTTCGAATCCCGCATCCCACCCCATAATTTAAAATATAAAACTTAATAACAATTAATAACTAATAAAGTAGTAGCGTTCGTGGCTCAACTGGATAGAGTTTCGGATTTCGGCTCCGAGGGTTATAGGTTCGAATCCTATCGGGCGTACCATTATTTGACGATAAATGAACAGAGTCCATTTATCTACGCTAGACGCTTGGTCACTAAAGCTTTGATTTTAGTAAAATCAAGATGTACAATGTGCCTCCTTAGCTCAGCTGGATAGAGCAACGCCCTTCTAAGGCGTAGGCCACTCGTTCGAATCGAGTAGGGGGTACCACCTATTATATGTTATGATGTCAGAAGTGACAATAAAAACTTATCCACGCGGACGTGGTGAAATTGGTAGACACGCCAGACTTAGGATCTGGTGCCGCAAGGTGTGAAGGTTCAAGTCCTTTCGTCCGCACCATCAACAATAACCCATTCATCCATTTAATTATTTACTTCACTTCTAGGAACAAACTCTAAAACAGTTGCGTCTATGCAAAATCGTTTTCTTCCGTCTGCTCTAGGAAATACATGTCCTAAGTGGATTCCACTTTTTTTTGCTACTATTTCAACCCTTTTCATCCCATAACTATTATCCTCTTTTTCTATCACAGAATTGTCTGATGCTTTGTAAAAACTAAGCCATCCTGTGCCAGAGTGAAATCGTTCTCTTGTATCAAAAAGTATATCGCCAGATAGCTTATCTATAAATACACCATCTGGAGTGTTTTTAAAAATATCATACTGTTTACACCCTGGAGCATCTGTTCCCTCATGAAAGGCGACATTGTAAGCTTGGGAATTTTTGCCGAGTTTAAAAGCACCTAGTGTTTTGTAAAAATCTTTTTTATTCATAAAACCACGATGACCTATAACTTCTATGCCGTTTTGTATAAAAAGAATAGTTGGTGTTGCGTTTAGTTTCGTTGAAATATCAAAACCTGATAAATCTTTTGCATAAACTGTTCTAAGTGGCAGTGTTCCATGGTAAGATGAACTGAGCTCTTTTTTAAACTTTTCACAGTATGGACAATAATGCTCAGAAGTGATAACAATAATCTCTTTTCCTCCTAAAGGTACTATCTTATCTGCTGTTGTTTTTTCCTTTTTAAACTTTACTCCAGTTGAGTGGTCTGGACAATACCCATAGGGATTTCTTGCTAGATAATCTTGATGATATTGTTCTGCTGGGTAGAAGTGTTTTAATGGTTTTATCTCTGTTGTAATTTGCCCATATCCAGCTTTTGTAAGTAGAGTTTGATAGGTTTTTTCTGTTCTTTTTGCTACATTTTCTTGTTTTTCATTTGTGTAAAATATGGCACTTCTATAGTTGTTTCCGATGTCATTGCCCTGTCCATTGATTTGGGTTGGGTCATGAAGTTCCCAAAAGGATTTTATAAGTGTTTTGGCATCTGTTTTTGAATTGTCATAAGTTACTTTAACTGATTCAGCGTAGTTTATGAGTCCATTTTTATGTTTATATTTTCTATTGTCTATCACGGTTTCATAAGTTGGATTTGCATAATTTCCTCCTGCATATCCTGACTCAGCTTTTATAACACCATCCATGTGTTCAAAGTGCTTCTCAACACCCCAAAAACATCCTGCTGCAAATACTATTGATGTTATCATAATCTGTTTCCTTAAATTATTTATACGCATTGTAACCTTTATTTGTGTATGTTTTGTGTATAATAAGCCTATGATTGCACAAGATTCCATAGAAGCTCTTAAAGCACGACTTGATATTGTTGATGTTGTAGGTTCGTATGTGGAACTTAAAAAAGCAGGAGGTAACTTTAAAGCCCCTTGCCCTTTTCATGATGAAAAATCCCCCTCCTTTGTAGTTAGCCCTCAAAAGCAGATATATCACTGTTTTGGCTGCGGTGCTGGAGGCGATAGTGTTAAGTTTGTTATGGAGTATGAAAAACTTAACTATCCTGAAGCCTTAGAAAAACTGGCAGAATCTTATAACTTTACACTCTCATACACAGATAAGAAAAATAATAAACCTCGTTCACAAGTAATGGATAGTTTAAACAGTTGGTATCAGACTCTTCTTAGTTCTAAAACAACAGCTATAAACTATATCAAAGAGAGGGGTATTTACGAGAGTAGTATCGAGAAGTTTGGGATAGGCTATGCACCTGATTCTAATGCAACTATTAACTATATAAAGTCACAACAATTTAGTATAAAAGAAGCGATAGATATGGGGGTGGTAGGCTATGAGCCATCAAGAAACCAGACTTATGCGCGTTTTATAGAGAGGATAACTTTTCCTATCTTCTCTGCAAATGGTAGCATAGTTGGTTTTGGTGGAAGAACTATCACTGGACATCAAGCGAAGTATGTAAACTCGCCTGAAACAGCCTACTTTAACAAATCTCGTCTGCTTTATGCTTATAATCTTGCAAAACAATCACTTCATAAAAAAGGTGAAATCATCATAACAGAGGGTTATCTTGATGTTGTTATGCTTCATCAAGCTGGTTTTGATAATGCAGTTGCAACGCTTGGAACTGCCTTAACTCATGAACATTTACCTCTTTTAAGAAAGGGTAGTCCAAGAGTAGTAATGGCTTATGATGGTGATAAAGCAGGAAGAGCAGCTGCTCTAAAGGCATCTAAGCTACTAAGTGCATCTGGATTTAATGGTGGAGTTGTTGTCTTTGATGGAGGATTAGACCCTGCTGATATGGTCAAAGAGGGAAGGGTTGAAGAACTTGCAAATATGTTTAGAGAAGCAAAGCCATTTATCGAGTTTGTTTTAGATGAGATACTCTCTTTATATGATTTACGAGACCCAAAAGCTAAAGAGTCTTGTATGCAAGAGGGGATAAGTTATCTTAAGACACTTTCGCCTATATTGCAAGAGGAGTACAAAACATATCTTGCTCCTCGTTTAGGTGGGCTTGGTGTCTCTCCCTCTTTGATAAAGTTAAATAACAACACTAACCCAAACAATCAAAACACGGCATTGATGCAAAAAAATTCTCATAGAGATATATGGGAGCTATCTCTTATAAAAACAGTATTGGAAAAACCAAATTTGATTGACCAAATTTTGGATGTTATAGATCCGTCTTTACTGCAGTTTCATTCCCAAGAGTTTTCTTTAGCTCTAAGTGGTAAAAAAGATGCTCCAGAACTCATGTCAATTTTAGTGGATGATAGTATCCGAAGTTTAAAAGATGAAGATGCTTTAAATGCAGAACTTGTAACATTTTTAAGTAAGCATTATGAGAGAGAACTGAAAAAAGTAAATATCGCTTCAAATATTAGCTTTGAAGAGAAAGCCTTTTATATAAGAAAATTTCGTGGTAAGATAGTAAAATTGAAACAAGGTGAGTTAGTTGGCCTTAACGATTAAGCTTTTTAATAAAAATTTTACACTTTTTTGATATACTGCTTTCAACTTAAAATAAGGTTTTATTATGGCTGGAATACATTTCTCTTTTGATAACTTTAAACAACTGATGGACTTAAATATAGGAATTTCTGAAAGATTAGATGAAAATAGAGCAGAGAGCTTTACACTTTTGTACTGTGACTTTTCAGGTCTAGACCAAGATGTTGTTGATGCCTCATTAATGGATATTTTAAGAACTTCAGACTCTATTGTCAACCACGGAAAGGATCATTTCTTTGTGTTGCCATATACTGATAAGTATGGTGCAGAGATAGTCAAAAAGATGTTTGATGAGTTTTTTGCAAAATTTTTAAACTCATTTTTACTTAGTTATCCTGTAGATGGTGAAACTACGGAAGAGATTTTTGCTACTATGCAAGATAGCGTAAGTTTGTTTTACAAGCAAGATTTAGAGTGTTTAGATAGGTTTGCTAAAAAATACGAATAGAGTTGTTATGATTTAATGGAACAATAAATGCTAACTATATAAAAACCCCTAAAATAATGGGGAAGATTATAGGAGTATAAGATGATTTCATTAGATGTTAAACCAGAAACAACAACTTCATCATCCCCTTTGGGTCTCTCTTCAAAAGAGGAAAAACCGACACTATCTTTTTCAGAACTTTTAAAAGGTGTTTCACTTAAAGAAGATAAAAACATCATCCAAAATGGCACACTAGTTTTATCTTTAAAGAGCGATGTAAAAGAGATAAAGTTAGACACTAAGAAAGATCTAAAAACAAGTAAAAATGATCTTCTCTTATCTTTGTTAAAAGGTGATAAAAAAGAATCACCTAAGAAAAAGTTACTTTTAGAACTAAATCCTGAACTTGCTAAATCATTAAGTGCTAATGAGTTAAAGAGTTTAGTGAAGGATGCTAAAAGCTACTTGAAACATAAGATTTTATCAAGTGATGAATTTAAAAGATATGAGTTAAAAAATCTTCCAAAAACTTTAAAAGGTTTAGCTCAAGTAGCTAAAAAATTTGGTATAGATGTTTCTAAAATCACAGTAGAAGATGTAAAAACAGCTAGTAAACCATCAGTTAGTAAGCCTATAGTGCATCAGGTAGCTATAGAAAAAAATAAGATTGTAAATAAAGAGAAAGTAAAAGTAACAGCAACTCCAGAAGTTAAAATCAATGCAAATAATATACAAGAAGTAGTTGCAAAAGAAGATAACAAAAAAGCTAAGGTTGTAACAAAGATAAAAAGTACACCACTCTTTAAAGCACAAGCTCCAACAGAACATACAACAGAACAGGTTTTGCAAACAAAACAATTTAAAGTAGATAAAAAAACACCAAAACAGAAAGCTGATGAAACATTAAAGTCACTAATTAGTGGTGAAAATGCTATCAAAAAAGACACTAGATTAACTGCTGATTTTAGTGTGGCAAGTGCAAAAGTGATTGCTCCAGAGGCAAGTAAAGAAGTTAAACATGGCTTGGAAAAATTGCTTAAATCAGACAAGTCAGATGTAACAGATGTCTCTAAAACTGATGGATTGACAATATCTAAAGCAGATAGTTTTGAAGTGAAAATTAACGAAGCTAAACAGATGGTTAAATACCTATCTCAAGATGTAAAAACAGCTATAGAGGATTATAAATCACCATTTACTCGCGTTAAAGTGCAATTAAATCCTCAAAGATTAGGTGAAATTGACTTAACAATAGTTCAACGAGGAAAAAATCTTCACATAAATCTAAGCTCAAACAATACAGCAATCAATACTTTAGCCATGAATGCAAATGATCTAAAAGTGCAACTTGCAAATAGTGGAATAAATAATGCTTCATTAAATTTTAACAACAACCCTCAAGGTGATAGCTCACAGTCTGGGCAGCAACAGCAACAGCAGAGACAAAATGAGCAAAAAGCAAATGAAGAGTATAACTACTTTGATCATCATGAGGAACATGAAGAGGTACTGAACTCTTTAGAGATTGTAGTACCTCACTACGCATAAAAGGATATATTATGGCAATTAATGCATATGGAAATAATGCTGCTACAGCAACAGCGACTACAACTACAGCTAGAACAAGTACAAAAGACGGAAATCCAAAAGGAAAATTAGGAAAAGATGATTTTATGAAGCTATTGCTAGTGCAACTTCAGTATCAAGATCCGACATCACCCACAAGTACAGAAAAGATTTTAACGCAAACATCACAACTAGCTTCGCTTGAATCATCTAACAATACTCAAAAAGCACTGGAAAAGTTAGCTGCTTCTCTTGGAAGTGCTCAACAATTTTCAACTATTACTGCTATTGGAAAAACTGCAGATTTAGGATCTGATGCTATTAGTTTAAACAAAGGGACAAGTTCTACATTTGAAGTTTATTTTCCAAATGATGTTCAAAATGGAACAATTTCTATAACTGATGGAAATGGGGACACTGTAAAAACATTAGATGTCGGTACAAATCCAAAAG
>JALTUB010000331.1 GCA_027047745.1 Sulfurimonas sp. | reverse complement strand
CGTCCAGGCATCGCCCCTTTAGGGGGACAGGGGGTGCGCAGGAGCCATAAAAAACCCCAAACAGGAAAAATAAATTTCCTGTTCGGGGTTCAATACCGGCAATGATAACTTTAACTGCCGTAAGAAGAAAAACGGTCAGGCCACTGTAACAGGACCGGCATACCTGCTTATCGAAACAGTATCGCGGGTAGCTGTCCCCAACAATACACGCACACCAAAGAAACCGGCATAGCAATGTACTGCGTCTCCGCTATAACCGGCAGGGAGGTCGATAACAACACTGCCTGCCGACCGTTGGGCCGCGTTGACACTGACTATTGCTGTCCCTTTGTCCGGATTATAAACCGATACATAAAGGATGTCATCAGCAGCAGCACCGCTTTCACCGGAATTATCGGACCAGCTCAGGTTAAGCTGCCCGGCTGTTGTTGATGCTACCGCTATCCCGTCGATGGGAGGAAGATTTCCACTTGCCAAAAGTACTTTGTTGTAATCAATACTAAAACCACTGTCATAATCACCAGTCAATGCATGATGATAATTGTACGAAACGGCTGCATTGAAAGCAGAAGCCTTGATGGCCATGGATTTAAAGCCAATACGGATAATCTCTATCTGCGGTCGTAAAAACCCCATCAAAGTCTTGAATTTCATCCGCTGACTGATTTGAAGAATCGTGTTGGCTTGTTTCACCCCGGTTGGAAGAGAACGCAGGTAATCTACCCCGTTCCAGTTCCCGCCAACAACGTTTCCGACTTTTCCGGAAACACCACCGAGGATACCATTTTTAATAGTTGCCATAAAGCAAAAAATTTTAATGAATAAATAAATGAACTACTGTCAGTTTGAATAGCGCTATCTTTACTGAACTGTCCGGGTAAGTCCAAGAAACATGCAAACCATACCATTCCGGGCAAAACGGTGCTGTTGTCACACAGCAATTATACATTGACAAGGCGGCAGTACGCCGCAAGGGTTGTTTCGACCGTTTCGTCTGCCCCTGTCAGCATTTTGTCAGTGAA
>JALTUB010000330.1 GCA_027047745.1 Sulfurimonas sp. | reverse complement strand
AGTCGTACTTGTGTTATGACAAATCCTAAAACGGGATTGAAACTTGGGATGAATAGTGATTTTACTATTTATGATCAGCTTATTCTTGATCCAGATTTGACAAAAACTGTTCCAAGAGAACAATATTTTTATACAGGAATGGATACATATATTCACTGTATAGAATCACTCAACGGAAGTTATCGAAATGCTATAGGTGATGCCTATGCAAAACAAGCTATAGAGTTATGTAGAGAAGTGTTTTTAAGTGAAGATATGATGAGTGATGAAAATCGTGAAAAACTGATGGTGGCTTCATACTTAGGTGGCTGTTCAATTGCAAATAGTTTTGTAGGAGTTATTCATCCATTTTCAGCAGGTCTTAGTGTAGTTCTTGGTACTCACCATTGCATAGGAAACTGTATCACAATGAATGCTATGGATGGATTTTATCCAAAAGAGTATAAAGAGTTTTTTGAGATGGCAGAAAAACAAGGCATAGAGATACCAAAAGGCATAGGCACAAATTTAAGTGATAAAACTTACGAAGCACTTTATAACTCAACAGTTATACATGAAAGGCCACTCTCTAATGCTTTAGGTGACAACTTTAAAGAACAACTAACACTTGAAAAAGTAACTGAAATATTTAAAAGGATGTGATTTAATGAATTTTAAAATACCATTTAGTGGAAGAGCCCACAAATATACTGGGGAAGAAAAAAATGTTATTTTAGAAGCTATTGAAAATGCAGTTCCCTTAACACAAGGTAAGTATCAACATAAATTTCAAGAGAAATTTGCTACTTACATTGGAAGTGAATATTGCTTTGCCGTAAATAATGCAACGGCAGCTTTAGAGATGTCAGCACAACTTTGTCAGTTTAAAGAGGGAGATGAATTTATTTGCCCTTCTCATACCTTTACTGCCTCTGCTTATCCTTTTATCAAAAAAGGTGCTAAACCTGTATGGGCAGATATACAAATCGATACTAGAGTTGTAAGTTTGGATACTATCAAAAAATGTATCACACCAAATACAAA
>JALTUB010000329.1 GCA_027047745.1 Sulfurimonas sp. | reverse complement strand
GATTTACAGTAGAAAACATAGATACTCAAGAGATTCAATATATCTATGATGATGTTGAAAACATTCAGTTTGCAGATAAAACAGTAACAACACATGATATAGCTGGAAATATAAATGCAGACTTTGTAAATGATACTATCACAAGAGGCGACACAAATGATGTTGTTAGATCTGGAAGTGGTGAAGACACTATAAATACTGGAGCAGGAAATGATAATATCAATGCAGGAGCTGGTAATGACACAATCAATGCTGGAGCAGGAAATGATAATATTACTGCAGGTTCAGGTAATGATGTAATCACAGGTGGTAAAGGTAGAAATAGTATTAATGCGGGTGAAGGTAATGATACTATTAACATCACAGAGGGCGATGAAAGAACAAACTATGAAGTAGTTCGTGGTGGTGAAGGTAATGACACAGTTGTATTTGAAGGAAATAGAGCAGATTACGAAGTAGGTCATGATGATGCTAATGGAAGATTTACAGTAGAAAACATAGATACTCAAGAGATTCAATATATCTATGATGATGTTGAAAACATTCAGTTTGCAGATAAAACAGTAACAACACATGATATAGCTGGAAATATAAATGCAGACTTTGTGAATGATAACCCTATTGCTTCTAATGATACAGCTACAACAGACGAAGATAGCACAGTAACAGTAGATGTCCTATCAAACGACACAGACGCAGACCACGATAGCTTAAGTGTTACAAAAATAGATGGACAAGATGTTACCGATGGACAGACTGCAACTATCACAGATAGTGATGGAAACACTTTAGGAACCGCAAGTCTAACAGCAGATGGCAAAGTAAACTTTACTCCAAGTGAACATTTACAAGAGATGAATGATGGTGAAAATCAAGATGTGACTTTTAGTTATACAATAAGTGATGGTAAAGGTGGAGAAGATAGTGCGAATGTTACTGTTAATGTTAGTGGTAGTGATGATGATAACACTGCTTCTACTCCAACTTTAGAGATGGCGATAGGGGATGTTACTACACATACTGT
>JALTUB010000328.1 GCA_027047745.1 Sulfurimonas sp. | reverse complement strand
TAGATGGATAAAAGACAAAAGACAAATGAAGAAGTTTCAAAAAATGCTTAATACGTTTAAAAGAATGATAATGCAATCTAACAAAATGATTACGTTTCAAATACCGAAAATCTTTAACGACATAATAATAATTATAACGACTATTAAATTTTAATAATAAATGCTTAGATTTTAAGGCAATACGAAAAGAAGAAAGCAAAGCACGAGAAGAGGGCAAATTTGGAACATAAAAAACAATTTTAGAAGCAAGAGGAACATCAACAAAAATATTAACATCATTAGCAGAGGAAACAAAAGAGGCATAAGAAAGTAAAGACTGTTTAGAAAAAGAAACAGAACCAAAAAGAAAAGAACTATTTAAAAGCACGAGTAACAGAAGCAACAGGATTAAGTTTTTTTTGTGAAGCAACATAATAACTACCTTGTTTTGGAATTAATAATCTTTTAAAAGATGAAGAAGCAATAAAAAAAATAACATAAGAATTAAAACGAGAATAAGCGTGAAAGATATGAATATGATAATTAGAAACAAAAAAATGAGAAGTCAAAAAAGAAGAGGGAAAAGAAACAGATTTATAATGACAAAGAGAAGAAAAACAAGAAACACGAAAGAAAGACAAATTATAAGAAAAAGAATGATGAGAAAGAAAAGGAGAAATATTTTTATGAATAGACAAAGATGGATCAGGAGAAACAGAACGAACAGACGGAGAAGAAACACCTGACAATTTAGAAGAAGAGGAAGAACCAAAAAGAAAATCTCTAAAATAATAAAAACCTAAACCGACAAACAAAAAGAAAAAAATAGCAATAAAAACAAATTTAACAAGTATATTATTTGTCACAACACTATCGCCTGACACATACAAAGAAAAAACTTCTTTAAGTTTAGGAAGTTTCAAAGTACCAACTTTAGAAGAAGAAGATAATGATTTATCACTATATTGATAATATTTAAACTTACGTGAAGAAAAAGAACGACTAGCAGGAATAGCACGAAGATATAACTCTCCTTGTGACTTATAC
>JALTUB010000327.1 GCA_027047745.1 Sulfurimonas sp. | reverse complement strand
GTTTTTATGAAAGCATAATCTCGTAAGGTCTTTGTATCTCACGCATCACTTCATCCACGCTCATGTGACGAGATTTTCTTAAAAATTCTCGTCCATCTAAAAATATCAAAACAGTAGGAATGGCAAAAACACCAAAGTGTGCCGCTACATCTTGCTCTTGTGAAACATCAACACTCTCTACTATAAATTTATCAAAATTTTCATGAAGTGCTTCAAGGAGTTTTGGCTTTAGTGCATGACACACATTACAAGTAGGGGCAGAGAAATAAACCATCACTGCTAAGTTTTCTTTTATCGTATTATTTATATTTTCAATTGTTTGCATAAAGAATTATATTATAATTACCTCATGAATTCAATTATTTTGAGTATTTTAAGCATCTATGTTTTTATCTTGATGGGTTTTTTAGCAAAAATCAGTTTCAAAGAGAAGATAGATGATAAAACCATCACGCTTATAAATGTTTACTTTCTACAAGTTTTTTTAACATTTTGGGGACTTTTACTTCACCCCATAGATATAACTCTGCTTTACGCACCTAGTATCTATTTTGCTATTGTGCTGATAGTCATTGTTATATCTGCGTTTGGAGCAAAGATACTTTTCCAAGACAAAAAAGAGTACTCCATCGCCACCGTTGCTGCCATCATAGGAAACACTGGTAATCTTGGCATCCCTATAAACATCGCCATCTTTGGTGAGGAATCCATCCCCTACACCACAGTTGTAAATCTCGTAAATGTATTTGTAGTTTACAGCATCGGTGTTTTTTACTACTCTCGTGGAAGTTTTGACACTAAAACATCACTAACAAACATTCTAAAACTGCCTATACTTTGGGCTGCTACAATCGCTATAGTATTAAGCATCTATCATGTAAGACTAAACGAAGTAGTGATGAATATGCTCATGATGGGGGCTTACGCTTCCATGACAATGCAGTTGTTTTTATTTGGAATCTATCTTTATGGAACAAAAATCAAAGAGATAAGTAAAAGGTTGATTGTCTGGGTTTTAGGTTTTAA
>JALTUB010000326.1 GCA_027047745.1 Sulfurimonas sp. | reverse complement strand
AACTATAGCTTTGCGATAATCTACTATACCTCGAAGTAGCCTAATAACCTTTTAAAAATCCTTATTATTCTTAATCTGTTATTGTAATGTATTTATTGGATGGGAATTTAGATTATGGATATTGAAGTTTAAAAAAAGCAAATTAGACACACATAACATTTTATTTGAATGTCTATGACATCTTTTATTCAGATAATAATAACAAAAATATTTAGACATTCTCAGATAAAAAAAGATTAATTTATGTAAGAAATAAAATAAAAACTGAGGAATCAAGAAAAAAATAAGTTAGCTAGATTTTTTTAAAAGTCATTTTTTTACAAACCTCTACTATTTTACGGTTTGTGAGCTTCTAACTCACAAAAGTGCATAAAATCAGCTACTTATTTAATGCCGCATAATCATAACAGCCTGACTGGTCATGTAAATCACAAGCTTTTTTAAAATACCTTTTTGCTTTAGCATAATTTTTAACTACTCCTAACCCATTTATATAAAATAAACCAAGATTACTACACCCTTCTGCATCATTCAAATCGCAAGCTTTTTTAAAATATCTTTTTGCTTTAGCATAATTTTTAGCCGCTCCTCGTCTGTTTATATAGAACAACCCAAGATTACTACACCCTTCTGCATCATTCAAATCGCAAGCTTTTTTAAAATATCTTTTTGCTTTAGCATAATTTTTAGCCGCTCCTCGTCTGTTTATATAGAACAACCCAAGATTACTACACCCTTCTGCATCATTCAAATCGCAAGCTTTTTTAAAATATCTTTTTGCTTTAGCATAATTTTTAGCCGCTCCTCGTCTGTTTACATAGAACAACCCAAGATTACTACACCCTTTTGCATCATTCAAATCGCAAGCTTTTTTAAAATATCTTTTTGCCATGCTAAAGTTTTTAGAAATATATGCCTTAGCTCCCAATTCAACTATATTTTTTGCATCTTGTGCACACAGGCTTAGAGTAATAAAAATCAATAAAACTACTTTCTTCATCATTAATCCTTGTATGATTGTCAAAATT
>JALTUB010000325.1 GCA_027047745.1 Sulfurimonas sp. | reverse complement strand
ACTTTGCCGATGTTGTTTCTCCTGTTTGCAAATACAATTCAAGATGGGAGAAAAAATGGGGTGTTGATGAAAAAAAGATTCATACGATTTATAACGGTATAGATGTCAACAAATTTAAAAAATTTAATGTGGAAAAAGATGAAGATAGACCTACTGTTGTCATGGTTGCTAGGATTGATCCTCTTAAAGATATAGAAACTTTTATAAAAACTGCTGAGCTTGTAGCAAAAGAGATGCCTGATGTTCTTTTTAAACTCTATGGTCCTATGATAAATGAAAAATATTTTCACGAGTGTGAGTCCTTGGTAAAAGAGTTAAAAATAGAGGAAAATTTCTTATTTGCAGGTAGTACAAACTCTCCTCAATCAGCTTACAATGAAGGAGATGTTGTAATGCTTACAAGTATATCTGAAGCTTTTCCATTTGTTGTCATAGAGGCTATGGCATGTGAAAAGGTAGTAGTTTCTTCTGATGTTGGCGGAACAAAAGAGGTACTTGAAGGCTATGGATATGTTATAAAACCTAAAGATTATAAAGAATTTGCTGATAAAGTTACATATATATTGAAAAATCCCGATATTGCTAAAGAGATGGGAAGAGATGCAAGAGAATCTATACTTAATGGTTTTACCATAGAGGATATGGTGGATAATTATAGCTCTTTATATAAAGAGTTATATTCTCAATTTATTGAAGAAAAGGGTAAAGAGTGGCTGACTCAAACGGAAATGATTTAAAATCTTTATATTTAGCCATCACTAAAGATAAAGGAAAACCTTTAGACCATTGGGAAATAGCCGCACTTTTGGAGATATACGGCATACGAGATATTGATGCAAAAAAGGAGTATGGATTTGAAAATGTCTTTGATATGGCAAAATATTTGCAAAAATATATTGATGTAAAAACTTACCCTGTCAAATCACTTGTAAAATGGGAAGAATTACCCTCTTTGAGTGTTAGAGTGATAAAAAACTATATAAGAGGATTGGCATTTGCTATGCCTATGTTTGTGCAAATCTTTTTTAC
>JALTUB010000324.1 GCA_027047745.1 Sulfurimonas sp. | reverse complement strand
TTGTACTGTACAAAAAACTCATTTTCAAAAAACCTTTTGCATTATCAAGATCCCATCTGTTGTTTTACTATATTATAATATTGTAAATCCTTTTTATTATTTTCCATTATTATTCTTTTTTCAATTTGGCTGACTTCCTTTTTGTTAAGATTAACTCTGTACCTGGTATTGGAGTCATATTGAAAATCAACAGATAATTTTTTGCCCAGTAATTCTATACTTTCTTTATAATATTCTATAAGCCCAACAAAGTTAAACAATTCAATATCTTCACCGATAAAATAACTCTGAATATTTTGCATACAAGAAATATTGGAAAAATCTACTAGTGATAAATTTTCATATTTTATTCTATATTCGATTGGATGTATATTAGTATCGGGCTTATTTTTCCAATAATAATAATGAGATATCACTCTCTCAACTGGGTCACGCAACCATGTAAGATAAAAATTAGTTTTTTGATAAGACAATTGGTTCATAATAATATGCCCATGTATGACCTTTTCCTTTATATTGTTCACATCAATAAGATTTATTCTCTCTTTGCTACATCTTGCAAACAGAGGTCTTGTACCCAAGACTTTAATATTTTCAAACTCATTTTTTAAAAGATTTTTAAATGTAGTACCACCAGTTTTAGGTATGTGTATGGATATTATTTTATTCAACAATTCTTCCTTTTGTAACTAGTCCTATTTTTGATGTCGTATTTAACTTTTGATTAATAACTCTAATCATATAAGTATCTACTATTTTATGTAATATTTTAATATCCCCATTAACCATCATGCGGGCTGAGCAATTTAGAGCATAAACACCATTATTTACTAAACAAGTAAATTGAAATTGTACTGTGTATTGCCCATTGCCAACACTAACGTACTCTTTTATTGAAGGTATTACACCGCCACCAAGATCAATACCATTTAAGGTTTTTAACAACATTCCAAACTGCACATTGTTAAAATTGTTAAAAAAATCGACTACATATACAAAAAGATATTCTTCTCCATGACTTAAAACATTTACTTCTTTCCCATCAAGAGTAGTGATTTTTACATCACTTATCCTTGCTCCTTTTTCTTCATAATATATAGTTGATTTTGGTTTGAGCGACGGGTCGTAAAATTCTTCGATTTCTAATTTTTTTTGTTTTTTGGATACTTTCTTTTTAGTTTCATCTTTTTTTCCACTGTTTTTTTCCAATTCTAAAAATTCTTTTTTTACTTCTGCTTTATCTATCTGTTTTTTTTGAGAGTTTTTCATATACAAGCCTGTTACGAGCTTTGGTGACCCATCTATAATCTTTTCTCCATTACTAAGCCAAATGGCACGAGTGCATAAACTTACTATGTTACTCTCACTATGACTCACAAAAAGTATTGTAGTTCCTGCTCCTCTTATTTGCTCCATTTTTGCAAAACATTTTCGCTGAAATGCTGCGTCTCCAACAGCCAATGCTTCATCGACTATGAGTATGTCTGGTTCTATATTTATGGCTATTGCAAAACCTAGTCTTGCTTCCATTCCACTACTGTATGTTTTTACAGGTTGATAGATAAAATCACCTAATTCTGCAAATGCTTTTATCTCTTCTATCTTGTTATCTGTGTCTTGTTTAGACATGCCATTTATAGAAGTGCTTAGATATATATTTTCCATACCACTCATTTCAGGGTTAAATCCAGCTCCTAGTTCAAGTATAGCAGATATCTTTCCATGTATATTTACCCTTCCAGTAGATGGTGTCAAAATACCTGTGATACTTTTAAGCAGAGTAGATTTACCACTTCCATTACGACCTATGATACCTACAGTTTCACCTTTTTTTATTTCAAAGGTTATACCCTTAAGAGCATAAAAATCATCATGGTACGATTTTTTAAAAGGATTAAGAGCTTCTTTAAGTCTATCTATAGGCTCTTTATATAATTTATATATTTTTGTCAAATTTGTTACTTTGATGGCACTATTCTTCTGCATTAGAGCACATCTCCAAAATGAGGTCTTAATCTTTTAAATACGATTGCACCGAGGATGACAAAAAAGACTGTAACAACAAGATAATAAAATGTAACATTTCGCATTTGCCAAAACCATTTATGATTTATAAAAGTATCTCTATAGCCTTGTATGACATAATAAGCAGGATTAAGCTTAAATATCCACTGATATTTAGGAGGTATGATGTTTATATTCCAAAAGATTGGAGTTGCCCAGAATCCTATCTGCAATAGCACATCCACAATATTATCTACATCTTTGATAAATACTCTTATAGCCGAGGTCATCCATGATATACCAAGCAGTAACAATACTATACATAACATAAAGTAGGGTAATTGTATCCAATAAACAGATGGAGGAAGTCCATACAATAAAAACATTATCATTAAAAATAAAATAAGCGCTATGTGGATGATAAGCGCTGAGCCTATCTGAACAAAAGGCAATATACTTACTCTAAAAGCCACTTTTTTCACTAAAAAAGAGTTGTTTGTTATAGAGTTTGTTCCTGCGTTTAAAGCATTTGAGATAAAAAACCAAGGTATCATTCCTGGAGCTAACCACAAAAAGTATGGGGTGTCCCCATGCGGGGCAGATCTAAAGCCATAGGTAAACACAAACCATATTACTAGCATAAATGTCAATGGTTGTATAAATGCCCAAAGAAGTCCTAAATATGAGCCAAGATATTGCTTCTTAAAATCATTAATAATAAGTACTCTAAGAAGAGCTTTATTTGCTATAAGATGCTTAAAAAAACGATAAAACTCTTTTATATAATGCACGACTCTATTTTGAGAGTTTTTTAAGTGATTTGGTGCACTCAACTTCCATCATTCCTTTTACATAAGGTGTTGCTGTTTTAAATGCTATGACAAGATTTGTGTTTTTATAAGTACCAAACGAAAAGACTTGCGCTGTCGTGTTTTTTGTTCTGCGTATAACGCAGTCGTTGTACTGCTCTTTTTGTATGGCACTACAAGTATAACCATTTGCAGGAGCTTTTCTTTTAAATCTTTTGTCAAAAGTTGGGATTTTTTTACCATTTTTAACAAGTGTACAGTTTGCATCTTTCGAATAGCTTAATATATAAGTATCATTTGCCATTATCACAGTGCTAACAGATAAAAGCATTGCAGAAAATAGTATAGAAATTTTTTTCATATTCTATCCTTTAATTTTTTTATATTGTATCTAAAAAAATTTAAAAGTTAGATAAAAAACAAGAGAGTCTCTACATCTAAAAGATGCAGAGATATAATTGCATTACTAAAGATTAGTAACTATTAGTTTTATTGCTATAAATAGGAAGTGTTGTTATATGACCAGCGCCATCATGGAACATTGTCACACCATATATTTTGCTTGGTGAAGTTGGTATAGTTACCTCTACAGAGATAGAACCTTTATCATTAAAGTTAGGATTTTTTACTTTAGCAAGTGTTTCTAATGTAGAAGCAAAATATTTATTTGTCGCATTAGTTTTGATTGCCGGAATCTTAACTGGGAAATCTTTTGAGTTTAATGTAACTACAGTTCCCTGAGGATCAATCAAAGTGAAGAAAATATTTTGAGTTAGTTTAGTTCTATTTGTAAATTTAAATACTGTTCTACTCTGACTTGTAGCTGATACATTAGGTATTTGTGCATTATATCCATATATAGTCCACTGACCAGCGTTTAGATTATCTGCTATTTGTACAGGCTTAGCAATGCCTTTGATATTAACCCATGCGTTTGCTGTGAAATGAGTTACTGGTATTGCACCTTTAGTTGTAGAAATATCAGTAAACGTTGTAGTCAAAGTGTCATTTCGGTCAGGTGAGCTAATTTTGCTAGTAGCATTTATGTCTTTAAGAGAAGCGCTACTGCTATTAAATGTAGGCTTACGGGTGCTACCTGAGACGGAGGCTGTAAATATACCCGATAAATTTTGATCAGGACTTATTACACTTTTTAAGTTAGTAACCGTAACAGGATAATCAATGTTAAGTTGCTTATTTATAAACTTAACACTAATACTAGAAGTATTTTGTGCATTAGATTGTTTCTGAAGATAAAGATAATAATAATTTGTGTTGTTTGTATCTTTACTCAATGCAACAC
>JALTUB010000323.1 GCA_027047745.1 Sulfurimonas sp. | reverse complement strand
TTGAGCTAATTATTCAAATAACAGATGCGATAAGTTCGCTCAGCGAAAGGAGTAACGAGATATCTTCAGTCGTAAATCTTATAAAGGATATTGCGGATCAAACAAATCTACTCGCTCTAAATGCTGCTATAGAAGCTGCTCGTGCAGGCGAACATGGACGAGGTTTTGCTGTTGTTGCTGATGAAGTTAGAAAATTGGCAGAGAGAACCCAAAAAGCAACAAGTGAAATTGCAATAACAATACAAACTCTACAGCAAGAAACAAATGATATACAGTCTAATGCACAGGAAATAAACGAGATCGCCAATACTTCAGGCGCAACTGTCAATGAATTTAAAAATACTCTCCATGATTTTGATAAAAATGCAAATATTACAGCAAAATCTTCAAATACAATAGCAGAAAAAAGCTTCACAACATTGATAAAAGTAGATCATGTGATATATAAAACAAATATTTACTCAAGTGTTGTAGGTGAAAAAATTAATGATAAAAATTTTACAGATGTCCATCATTGCAGATTTGGAAAATGGTATGAGAATGAAGGCAAGGATATATTTGGCTCCACTAATGCTTACAAAGCAATAGAACAACCACATAAACTTGTACACTCAAGTGCTATAAAAAATGCAAATATTGTAAAGCAATATGGACTCAAACAGGAATTTGGAAAAGAGTTGATATACAACTTTGAACAAATGGAAGATAATAGTGAAAAGCTTTTTCACTTACTTGATAAAATGGTTGAAGAAGAACATTAAATGCTATAGCATCTATAAGTTAAAATTTTTTGATAATCTCTTATGTATTCACAACTCACTACAAATATGTTTTAGTGTGTAAGATTAGTTACAGTACAAATAGAACACGAAACTGTTATGTCTATTTTTGTATGGGATTTATAATATAAATTGTAAAAGATTTAATATAGTCATAAGACTTTCTTGCATTAAATCATTTAACTCAAGTTCCAAAGTCAAAAGGCAGTATTAATTGCTTAACTTCCTGGTTTAAAGCATACCAAACACAATAT
>JALTUB010000322.1 GCA_027047745.1 Sulfurimonas sp. | reverse complement strand
ATCGTTCCTGTGCAAGATTTAAAATGTGCAAGAGCGATTAGAGTTATAGCGGAGTTGTAAAAATGTGTTATAATTGTAAGTAAGGAGTACATGATGACAGTAGCTGGTTTATTTGCAGGCATTGGCGGTATAGAAAAAGGGTTTATAAATGCTGGCTTCTCTATAAAGTGGGCTAACGAAATGGATAAAAATGCAATATCAACATATAAGCATAACTATACTCATAAACTTTATGAATGTGACCTAAGAGAACTTGATGAAAAAAAAGTTTCAAAAGTAGATGTCTTGACTGCGGGCTTCCCTTGCCAAGCTTTTTCTATTGCAGGGCATCAAAAAGGCTTTAAAGATAATAGAGGTAATGTTTTTTTTGAGATATTACGATTTATTGATAAACTAGAACCATCTGTAATTTTTTTAGAGAATGTTAAAAACTTACAAGCTCATGATAAGGGTAGAACATTTAAGATTATCACTTCAAGCCTTGAAACAAGAGGCTACCATGTAGATAAGGCTATCATAAACAGTAGTAATTATTTACCACAAAATAGGGAGAGAATATATATCGTAGCTTTTAAAGATAAAAAGGTTTATGATAATTTTTCTTTTCCTGAAAAACAATCATCAACGCTCACTATTAAAGATATAATTGAAAAACAGGCAGATGAAAGATTTTATTACAACAAAAGTAAATATTATGATCAATTAAAAAAAGAGATAAAAAATAAAAATACTATCTACCAGTTGCGTAGAGTATATGTAAGAGAAAATAAATCAAACTTATGTCCTACTCTTACTGCAAATATGGGAACTGGTGGACACAACGTGCCACTTATCATAGATAGTAAAGATATAAGAAAGCTAACGCCAGATGAGTGTGCAAGATTTCAAGGTTTACAGCATATAAAATTTCCGAAAGATATGGCACTATCACATAGATATAAACAAATTGGTAATTCTGTCACAGTACCAGTTGTTGAAGCAATCGCAAAAGAAATTAAAAAGGCTATTGAATGTGTAAATACATCGAAGAACTCAGACAAT
>JALTUB010000321.1 GCA_027047745.1 Sulfurimonas sp. | reverse complement strand
TATTTGTTGCAACTACAGATGAAAAGATAAAGTTGCTATTTTGTAAAAATTCTTTAGCATCGATACCATGAAAATAACTTGAAAGATGTTCATTGGCATCAATATTTGTCACAATATCTGGAGTAACATGAAGTTTATGAAGAGACATAATGGCACTAAGCACGGCAACAATTATAAATTTATCTTGATTATTTTGCAACCAGAGGGCATTATTTTCCAAAGATGGTCCACCACCTATAAGTAAAATAGGTTTGTTTTTTAGTTCGGAACTCTTAAATGGTTCTTCTCTAAGGTTTAAAAATGCTTTGTTTTCTACAAGGTATTCTGGAGCTTTAAGAAGTTCTTTGATATGTTTTGCGTAAGGGCGTATATGATGTCTGCTTCTCACTATACTATTTTGTATTAGTTTTACTTTTTCGATATCATGATCAGTAAACATTGTATACTTTATATAATGATTATGAGTATATCCTTGAGTGAAAAAATCAGAAAATTCATAAAAATTATTTGTATCATAGGCTATCGTAAAAAAAAGTGTAGCTTTTTTAGCAAGTTTTTTATAGTCTGTAGTAAAGAGAGAGAGTCTAAAGAGTTCAAGATTGTCTTCCATGATAAAAAGAAGAGAGGTATTTGTTTTTTGCTGTATTAATGGGATGTGTAGTCCCAATCCAACACCACAAAAGATATACTTAAGCATATCTTTCATACTATCATTTTTAGAAGTGACGCGTTTGTTATACTCTATGAGACGAGCAGTCGCAAATAAATTGTTTCTTATGTCAATCTTATCATCATACATCTCTACTTCATCATCACTTAAATGTCTGATATTGTAAAAGCCTTCTATGACACTTTCAGATTTTTTATAATTAACATTTTTTGTTACTGTTTTAGCATGTTTTATGCTGTTTTGGTTATATAAATAACTGTTCGATGTAAGTTCTAGCACATCAAAGTAACCATCTTTATACTCTAGTGCATATTTTTCTTGATATTCTTTGTTGTTTATAGCTATATTTAAAAATGATATTTTTTCAAATAG
>JALTUB010000320.1 GCA_027047745.1 Sulfurimonas sp. | reverse complement strand
TTACGAAGCCGACTTGTGCAGCGCCAGGGCACTTACTCTCTTATTCAGTTTGGCGTTGTATTGCAGGAGTCTGCCACGGCCTCCTTCGTCGGCCTCGCAGAATAGATTCTTCGTATTTTGTTATGGTGTTTTATGTATTGCTCCGTAAGTTGGTTACGGAGGCGTAATTTGCGAGGGAGGCTATCGCCGACCGAAGCAATCTCCCCATACGCCAGAGCCCTAAAGTTCATAAAGCAAATCCTTCCATTCCGGGTTCATTGCTTCAATGCGTGCTATCTTCTTTGCCCGTGATCCTGCTTTTAGCCTCTTTTCCATTGCTCTTGCTTCAAGGATGGTTGGGTATTCTTTATACCAGACCAATTTGTCAACATTGTAGCGTGCTGAGAAAGCGTTCTTATATCTTTTCGTTTTGTGTTTAAGTATTCTGTCTTTCAGTTCGTGTGTCTGTCCTGTGTAGATGACCCCATTGGGGCGATTGGCTGTCATGTAAGTCCAGTATTTCATTTTGTAATCTTGTCGAGGTTATCAGGAGTCTGCCACGCCTTCCTGCGTCAGGCTCGCAGAATAGTTCTTCGTATTTTGTTTTGGTGTTTGTATGTATTGCTCCGAAACTCAGTTACGGAGGCATAATTTGCGATCTCGCCTGAGGCGAGAGAAGCAATCTTTAACAACGCCAGGGCACCGACTTTCTTATCAGGTTCTGTCGGGCATTGTAAAAGTCTGACACGCTTTTTCCCGAAACCCATCGGGATTTTGCCATTACTGCCTCTTATCAATGTGCACTTTCAATAGAAAGAACGCTGGAGGGGCAGGTGCTTTCATCGAAGATTCTTCACTCGCTTCCCGCAAGGCTTACGCCGGTCCGTTCAGAATGACAAACACAAGGCTGTCATTTCGATCCGCCGGAGGCGGAGAGAAATCTCCTGAAAATCAAAGGACGATGCCCACAGGAAAAGCTGAACAACAGGGTTCTTTATCAGGGGATTTCTCCTCGTTCCTCGTCGAAATGACAATAAGGGTGAAGGAGCAACTTCTTTCGGAGG
>JALTUB010000319.1 GCA_027047745.1 Sulfurimonas sp. | reverse complement strand
AGCAGCACCACCGAATAGGGTTTACGCCGCACGGCTTCGGTCAGCTGGCCACTTTCATCGTAACCCACATAGCCGGGAGGTGCCCCCACCAGTCGCGAAACGGAATGACGTTCCTGGTATTCCGACATGTCGATACGCACCATGGCATTTTCGTTGTCGAACAGAAACTCGGCCAGTGCTTTGGCCAGCTCCGTTTTCCCCACACCGGTTGTGCCGAGAAAGATAAACGAACCGATAGGCCGTTTTTCATCTTGTAAGCCGGCACGGCTGCGTCGAATAGCATCGGCAATAGCCCCAATGGCATCCTCCTGACCCACCACGCGTCTGTGCAGTTCATCTTCGAGGTGCAGCAGTTTCTCGCGTTCGCTCTGCAGCATACGGCTCACCGGAATGCCTGTCCACTTGGAAACCACCTCCGCCACTTCCTCAGCGGTAACCTCTTCGTTAATCATGGGTTTGTCGCCCTGGGCTTCTTTCAGTTTTTCTTTCAAAGTTTCAATTTCCGATTCGGCTTTTTGAATTTTTCCATAACGCAACTCTGCTACTTTTCCGAAATCGCCATCGCGTTCGGCGCGCTCGGCTTCAAGTTTGTAATCTTCAATTGTTTTCTTGAGTTGCTGGATTTTTTCCACCACCTCTTTTTCGGCCCGCCATTTGGCTTGCAAATCGTTACGTTTTTCGTTCAGGTTGGCCAGTTCCTCGCTGATTCGGCTCAGTTTTCCCTTATCTTTTTCACGTTTTATGGCTTCTTTTTCAATTTCTAATTGCCGAATACGCCTTTCCACCGTTTCCAGTTCTTCCGGCAGGGAATTGATTTCCAGCCGGAGTTTGGCAGCCGATTCATCAATCAGGTCGATGGCCTTGTCGGGAAGAAAACGATCCGTAATATAGCGTTGCGACAGCTCCACCGCTGCAATGATGGCCTCATCCAGAATACGTACTTTGTGATAAGTTTCGTAACGCTCTTTCAGTCCGCGCAGGATAGAAACAGCCGATTCGGTATCCGGTTCATCTACCATCACCAGCTGGAAACGGCGTTCGAG
>JALTUB010000318.1 GCA_027047745.1 Sulfurimonas sp. | reverse complement strand
CTGTGCTTCGGGAGGCCTTTCGCTGGTAACCGGCATCCGTTCGGTGCTGGCAGAAACCTCAGAAGTAGTTTTGTCTCTCGGTTTTGAAGTTCAAAATACGGTTAAAGCCATTTATGGTGCCGATATTCTGGCTTTGGCCGGATGGTTTCAACGCAGAAAAACGGGCCATGCTTATTTCTTCCCGGGACAGTTTAGTGACCGTGCCGGTGCTTATTATGAAAAATATGGTTATGAACGTACCCGCAAAGGTATGGCTCGCTGGTATGCCAACGCCATCGAAAATGCACGCCTTGACCCGACGGCACAGGAATACCAAAATACCAATCCAGATCCTTACGCCACAGCACTGAAAATGCAACCCAACGGAAAATCTTTCGTGGATCACCTGACAGTTCTGGATTGCTCCAAAGTGTCGGATGCTGCTTCCGGAATTACTGTCTGTTCCGAAGAGGGACTGCAACGCATTGGCGTGGACAAGAAAGATGCCGTGGAAGTTATTGGTTTTGGACATGCGGTTCGCGATATCACCTCCGACCCGACAGACCTTACCGAACTGGAAACCATTAAATTTGCTGCTCATCAGGCTTTGGAAAATGCCGGTATCACCATCGATCAGGTGGGAACTGTTGAAACCCACGACTGTTTCTCTATTGCCGGTATTCTGGCCGTGGAAGCTCTGGGACTGGCAGCCAAGGGCGAAGGTGCCGACTATGTGGCCGCAGGCAAAACCGGACGTAACGGGGAAATGCCGTTTAATACAACCGGCGGACTGATTGGCTGGGGACATCCCACGGGCGGAACAGGCGTTCATCAGGCTGTTACCATTTGGCAGCAACTCACAGGAAAAGCAGGAAAAGCCCAAATTGAGGTTTCTCCCGACCGTCCTTACGGCCTCACCATCAACATGGGTGGCGATGACGTTACCGTTACTTCCGTTGTGTTTAAAAGAGGAGAATAAATTTTCTTTTTTAAGATGAAAGAGAGGCTTTCCAAAAAGGCAGCTGTTGATAGTTCACGCAGAGGCCGCTAAGAATACGCTAAGAACG
>JALTUB010000317.1 GCA_027047745.1 Sulfurimonas sp. | reverse complement strand
GAACTGCTTAATAATTTTAGAAGTGATGTAGATTTGATTAGATATGCTCAAATTTATATTTCAAAAGTAGATAAACGTTTTAAACAGAATTCTCTTATTCCTCAAACTAAGAATAAAGGTAAGGTAGCGTTTATTCATACAACTTCTAAGTATCTCATAAAGCCCACAATAAATATATGTAAAAACTTTGAATTAGCAGGAACAACAATATTCTTGGCGCATACTAATAATGAAGTGATTAGTATATATTCTCATTTAAAAGAGTTAGATTTTGAAGTTACATATCTACTGGATAATGTGGGATATAAAATAAAAAATCTTATAGAAATATATGAATTTAATAAAATACTTCAACTTGAAGAGACAATTAATGAAGATACTCTTTATAAAATATTACAAAGTATTCAAGCAAAATATCATGCATCAAAGAATTTTAGATATATTCAAAAAGTTGTTAAAATTTTTATTCAGTCCAATGATATTTTAACACTCTCTATTTGGAATGAATTTCTTGATGAATTGGAAATGAGCATGTTTGAAGAGAAAGCGAGTTTTAATATATCGACAATACATAAAGCAAAAGGGAGAGAGTTTGATAATGTCGTTATGATGTTACCCGATGCCAAGGAAGATAGCTACTTTAGACGTTTATATTATGTAGGAATGACACGGGCAAAACACAACTTATATATTATTTCCAATAATAAGCATTTTAATCTTTCTAATCAGGTACCAATGACAATTAAAGAAGATGAGATAATCTATCCCGAATCAAACCTAGTAACTCTTTTGATGAGTTTAAGAGATATAAATTTAGGTTTTACAAGTTCAATAGAGCTTAATGGTAGAGATATAATTGCTGGGGAAAAAGTAAAATTGATTCAAAAATATCAACATAAACCGCGTATTATATTTCAAGGGCAGGATTCAATTGCACAGATTTCAAAAGGATTTGAAGCAGAAATTGCCAAATATGAAAATAAGGGATATCAAATTATTGATATTGAAATTGAATCAGTTATACATTGGGAAGATAAAAAGCAAGCT
>JALTUB010000316.1 GCA_027047745.1 Sulfurimonas sp. | reverse complement strand
GAAGAGATGAGAACAGGTGTTCATTACCAAATCTCGAGAAATAAAAAAGATGGCATAGAGCAGGTTTTACTTCCTTTAAATGATGAACTGCAAATTCATATCTACAGAGTAAAAGATAGCTATAAGTTTGAAGCTATACCCATAGTAAGCACAACAAAACAAGAAGCTTTTTCTACAACAATAACAAGATCACCAAATTATAACATCCTCAAAGAGACAGGTTCAAAAAAATTAGCCCAAATCTTTGTTTCAAGTTTTAAACGCTCACTTAACTTTAAAAACGACATACAAAAAGGCGATAGACTCGTCATGATTTATGATCAAAAATATCGTCTTGGTCAAGCTTTTTCTATGCCAACCCTAAAAGTTGCCATGATAGAATTAAACCATAAAAAACACTTCATCTACCTAAACAAAGACGATAGATACTACGATGAAAAAGCTCATGAAGTAGAAGGATTTTTACTTGCTCGTCCAGTTAGAGGGGCTAGAATATCATCATACTTTACCAAACGAAGATGGCACCCAATACTGCACAAATGGAAAGCCCATCTAGGTGTTGACTTTGCAGCAAGAAGAGGTACTCCAGTTAGAGCTGCTGGAAGTGGTCGCATAAGTTATGCAGCACGAATGGGAAGTTACGGTAACCTTATAAAAATCACTCATGCTGATGGATATGAGACAAGATACGCACATCTTAAAAAGTTTCGTCATGGCATCTATCGTGGCAAATATGTAAAAAAAGGTCAAATCATAGCTTATGTAGGAACAACAGGTCGCTCAACAGGTCCTCACCTACACTTTGAACTTCGTAAACGAGGTCGTGCAATAAATCCTCTTAAAGTAGTTCAAGTTACAACAAAAAAGCTTAGAGGGAAAGAGAAAAGAGCATTTTTAAAGCTTAAAAAATCTTATGATAAGCAAGTAGAAGCTCAACTAAAAAACAACAAACCTTTTGTAAAAGCTCCAAAGTTTCAAACTGTTTGTTATTTTCATAAAACAGATGGAAAATAAAATGCAAAAAATAGACTTTATAAGTAAACTCGAA
>JALTUB010000315.1 GCA_027047745.1 Sulfurimonas sp. | reverse complement strand
GGATGATTAAAACCTCAGAGCTAAGACTAAAACCACTCATAGAGAAACTCTCAGCTATTCAAATGAACTCTGGTTATATACATGCAGATGAGACAACACTACAAGTGTTAAATGAGAAGAATAAAACAGCGAAACAGAAATCATATATTTGGTTGAAAACTTCTACAGACAAATACCCTATAGTCCTAATGCACTATTCATCTAATCGTAATGAAAAAACAGCTGAGTTCTTGTTTAATGGTTTTAGTGGCTATATGCAAACAGATGGCTATCCTGGATATAACATTGTAGCTAACAGAGAGGATGTTACCCAACTTGGTTGTTGGGCACATGCTAGAAGACGGTTTGCTAATATTATCAAATCTGGTGCTAGTGATGTGAAAAGTAAGGTTTTATCTAAAGAGTTAGTTGCTATGGTAGCTAAACTTTATGCAATTGAGAAGAAGATAAAAGATGATCCTCCTGATAAGAAAAAAGAGATAAGAGAAAAAGAATCGGTACTAATATTAGATGAGATTGAGTTATGGTGTGACAAGCACTTTTTAAATGCACATGCCATAGGTGGAGGTATAGCTCGTGCCTTTACATATCTTAAAAACCAGTTTCCTAAACTCAAGGTTTATATAGAAGATGGAAGATTAGATATTGATAATAATATGGCCGAGAATCATGTAAGACCTATTGCTCTTGGTAGAAAGAACTGGTTGTTTGCAACCAGTTCTAAAGGTGCTACTGCTCTTTGTAATTGGTATAGCATCATTGAAACTGCTAAGGCTAATAATCTTGATTCATATGCTTATCTAAACTACATACTTACTCAGCTTCCTATTTATGAATCTGAAGGGAAAGATATTGAAGACTTATTGCCTTGGAATGTTAAACTGAGTTAAAACTGTTCACTTTTCAAGATGGGGTTTACTTGGTGCTTACTTTTATTTTACTTATTGGTATTTCGATAGTTTTTGATATTTTTGTTGGAAACCAACTAAAATATGAAGAAAAAAAGTACTATGAAAACAAAAATAAATTGTTAGAATCTCGAAATAATGAACAACT
>JALTUB010000314.1 GCA_027047745.1 Sulfurimonas sp. | reverse complement strand
AAATTCCATTGAAATCCGACCCTTCGAACATAGAACTTATACCTATCGCACTAGAAACATCCCATTCTGATATATCACCATTGAACTCAGAATATGCAAACATACGTTTCATATCTGTTACGTTAGACACATTCCATTTTGAAATGTCACCATTGAACTTAGAATTTGAAAACATAGAACTCATATCAGTTACGTTTGAAACATCCCATTTTGAAATATCACTATTAAAAACAGAATCATAAAACAAATAACTCATATCAGTTACGTTTGAAACATCCCATTTTGAAATATCCTTGTCGAACTTTGACTGTGCAAACATAAATCTCATATCTATTACATTAGATACATCCCAATTTGAAATATCCATGTTGAATTCCGACTCTCGAAACATAGAACTCATATTTGTTACATTAGATACATCCCACTCTGATATATCACCGTTGAACTTTGAATCGTAAAATAAATATCTCATATCAGTTACGTTTGAAACATCCCATTTTGAAATATCCATGTTGAATTCTGTCTTATTGAACTTAGAAGTTGAAAACATAAAACTCATATCTGTTACATTCGAAACATCCCATTTTGAAATATCACCGTTAAACTCAGACCATGAAAACATATAATTCATATCTGTTACATTAGAAACATTCCAATTTGAAATATCTCTGTTGAACTTAGAATTTGAAAACAAACCTTCCATATCTGTTACATTAGATACATTCCATTTAGATATGTCACCGTTGAACTTTGAATCGTAAAATAAATATCTCATATCTGTTATATCAGATACGTCTAGATAATTTAAATCAGCATCAACTGATGAATTTTCAATTATTTTCTTTAATTCGTTTTTAGTTACTTTCATTATTTATCCTTTATGTTATTTTAGAATAGTTTATTTTAAAGATTCTTCTATTATATAAGCTCCTTTAAGCCACGCAATTAATAGTACTTTTTTAAACT
The DNA here is from genome assembly GCA_027047745.1 of Sulfurimonas sp. Lineage (GTDB taxonomy): Bacteria > Campylobacterota > Campylobacteria > Campylobacterales > Sulfurimonadaceae > Sulfurimonas. Next base: position 90 of record JALTUB010000314.1, on the reverse strand, counting down.
CTTCTTCGTCAGAAGTCGAAGGTATCATAAACCTACCTTCTTCCTCAAATCACACTCTGAATAATTGAATTAGTTTTGTAGTATCCATTA
>JALTUB010000313.1 GCA_027047745.1 Sulfurimonas sp. | reverse complement strand
ATATGTTTTATAAGAGTCAATAGACCTATCCACAATAGTAAATATTTGAATAGAAAATAAGATACTCATCAATGCTATCACTAAAGAGAAGTGATTTTTAACGGATTTCATTTATTCTCCCAAATTCAATATGATAATGTTTGTACTCTGTATTAATATGTTCTGGAATATGGTGTGTAACTACTATAACAGTTGTTTTAAGTTGTTCATTTGCACCTACTAAAAGATTCCAAATAAGTTCGGCAGAGTAATCATCAAGGTTACCAGTAGGCTCATCTGCTAAAATCAATATAGGATTGTGTGCAAGAGCTCTAGCCATGGCAACTCGCTGTTGTTCTCCACCACTTAGTTCAAGAGGAAATTTACCTGCTTGATGCTTTAATCTTACATGCTTTAAAAGAGAATCAACTTGACTTTGAATCACACTCTTTTCATATCCATTTATAAGAAGAGGTAACATGATGTTTTTTTCAATATTCCACTCTTTAACAAGTTTATAATCTTGAAAAACAATTCCTATATGTTTTCTTAAAAAGTTAAGCTTAGACCTAGAAATCCCCTGCAACTCAACTCCACCAACTATAAGACTTCCTTCTTTGGGTTTTAATGCACCATATAAAGACTTTAATAGTGTTGACTTTCCACTACCACTAGCCCCTGTAATAAAAACAAAACTACCACTATCAATAGAAAATTTCACTTTGTTTATAATTGTTTCATCATCTGAATATGAGAGTGATAAATTATCGGCGATGATTACCTTATCCATTAAGTACCTTGTTTAAAAATTGATGTGCTTGTAAATTACTCTTTGATTTGAGTGGATTTTGTGGATAATATCTAATTTCATCTTTATTAATTATAAGATAAAGATGCTCAGGTCTATCAAAACTACCCATAGAAAGACGCAACATAATACCATCTTCTAGAGTAAAAGCTCTTTCAAAATGTATAAAGCCACCATCAAACTTTTGTGTTTTTGTATGTAAATCTAAAACATCATGATATGACATACCAAGTTTTAAAAAGATAAAATCACCCTCAATACTTAGTTCT
>JALTUB010000312.1 GCA_027047745.1 Sulfurimonas sp. | reverse complement strand
TCTTTAATATCAAGTGGCTTTCCTAAAGATAAAAAATCAGCCACTTGAGCATCCATTCTATCAAGAGTATTGTTTACCACTTTTCTATCCTCTTTGTCGATAGTATCTTCATCAAAAAGTAAAAGTTTCAAAGGCTGTAAAAGATTTTTAATCTCATGAGCAAATAAAGAACTGATTTCTCCTAAAGTTTTCAATGAATGTGTTATCTTTTCATTTTCTTCCATTTTTGCAAATTGTGTGATATCTGAAAAAGAGACAACTAAATACTCATTTACAAAGTTGATTTGATAAAGCAATGAGATATCTTTATCAAATTCATTAGAAATTTTTTGTTTACAAAGCTTACAAGAACTATTTGTATAGCAATTTATAAGATTTTTTATAAACTTATTTTTAAATTGGTTATTTTCGTTTATGATATATTCTTTAAGTTCATGGTTATTTTGATACATGATATTTAAATCTTTATCACAAATAACTATAAATATATCGACTGAAGAGAGGATTTTATGATAAAAATTTTTCAACTCTTCTTCATTTTTTACTGATGTTTTTATCTCTTTCATAATAACCGTAATAGTTTTTATCAAATCAGTTATTTCATCATTTTCAACACTATCAACCTCTTTTATATCATCCCATTTTTTAAGTGACACGGCTTTTGCATTTTCTACTAAAATCTTTAGTCTATCGAGTAAGTTTTTCATAAAATATATTGCTATAAAAAATGATAACAATGCTGCTAACATCAAAAGCAAAAAATTATTTGAAAAATTTTTCTCCAATATTTTTTTTATAGAATTTTTTTGAATATTTAAAATAAAATATCCTAATAACACTCCATCTTTTCTAAACGGTATAATCGTATGGTTTTTTTTATCATTCAAAATAGTACCTAATCTATGTTTTTTTGTATTGGTATCAGCTAAGACAATAAAATTTTTATCTGTAATTCCTGCACTTTTTATGATACTGTTTTTCGAAGAAGATTTTAAAAATTTGAAAAGACTCCAGTAGTCATGAGCCAAAATAGCATCTGCGATAAAATCCTTATTTG
>JALTUB010000311.1 GCA_027047745.1 Sulfurimonas sp. | reverse complement strand
TCTCTATGATAACCTTGCTATCATCATCAAGTATGGCTTTTACATCTACAAAAGTTTCTTTGACACCCTTTATCATAGGTATATTGTAAGGGTCAACGATAGTTAAGTTTTTTATCTTGCGTTTAGAGTCACTATATATGATAGCATTTAAAAAACTCATAAGTATCTCTTGACTTGTGTCACTACCAAATACTTTTTTAAAAGCGTAGTCTGTTTTTACATCTAAAAAATTCATATATTTACCTCATGCATATAAGATTTCGTGATTATATCATTTTTAAGTTTATTTTAATCTAATAAGAGGGATAATACTTACAAGGTTACTAGTGTAATCTAAATTTTATATAAAAAAGGAGTTCTTTATGAAAAGAGCTGGTTTTACAATGATCGAATTGATCTTCGTTATCGTTATTTTAGGTATTTTGGCAGCAGTTGCCATCCCAAAACTTGCGGCTACAAAAAATGATGCAGAAATCGCAAAAAAACTTACCAATATTGGTGCTAATGTTACGAGTGCAACTTCTGAGTTTGCTGCAACAGGTACTATTCTTGCTGCCAATATAGCAGCGGGTGGTACTTACACTGGAAATTGTGTAAATAAGTGGACTTTTACAGCTCCAACCAATGCTGCAGCTGGCACTCTAGTTGCAGCATTTACAGCTGATGATGGTACTAATAATTGTGGTAAAGTTGCTACAGCAGCTACTACAGCTAAGCTTAACTCTGTAATTATTTCTCAAAAAAGTATCTACTAAACTAAGTCTAACTCGTTCCCAAACTCCTGTTTGGGAATGCATATAAACATAACAATAGTATAAATTTATACTATAATAAAAATATATTAAACCAAGGACTTCTCATGAAAAAAGCTGGTTTTACACTGATCGAATTGATCTTCGTTATCGTTATCTTAGGTATTTTAGCAGCAGTAGCCGTTCCAAAATTTGCAGCAACGCGTGATGATGCAAAGTTTTCTAAAGCTGCGACTGATGTAGCTACAGTAATAAGTGATTTTGGAAGTTATTATACATCTCAGGGTCAATATAAAGGTGCTGATATCG
>JALTUB010000310.1 GCA_027047745.1 Sulfurimonas sp. | reverse complement strand
TAAGGAAAAGCAGTGAAAAGTGATGATTTACTTGAAGTAGAAGCCTTTATCTATGGTATGAAGATTGGAACATTGAGTTTGTATCAAAATAGAGTTTATTTTGATTATGATGATGAGTTTAGAAGTAAAAATATTAATATATCTCCTCTTAAACTCAATATTAAAGAGTATAGCAAAGGATATACAAATAGAGAGAGTTTTGAAGTATATCAAGGGATAGCAGGAGTTTTTTTTGATAGTTTGCCAGATAAACATGGTATGCCATTTATATACAGATATTTTGAAAACAAGGGTTTTAGAAAAGATGAAGTCACATTACTTCATAAATTAATCTTCATAGCAGACAGAGGTATGGGGGCAATAGAGTACCAACCAAAAGAGCATCAAGACTTTGAGAATGTGCAAAAAATTGTATCTGTAAAAGATATGAGAGAAGATATGATTAAAGTTCTTCAAAAGCAAGGAAATGATTACCCTATAGATATGCTAATGAACATTATAGACAGTGCCTCTCCCCTTGGCGGTGCTAGACCTAAGATGTTAGTGACATATAATAGTTATACAGGGCAGATTAAATACAACAATAAAATATTAGATGAAGGTTTTGGTAGAGCGATTATTAAATTTGATGAAGTGTATCCAAATAGCGATGGACTTGATGAAAGTATTGGGTTTACAAAAATGGAGTACCTCTATTTAACTCTTGCTAAGGAGTGTAACATAGATGTACCAAATATTTATCTACATGAAGAAGACGGGGAGCATCATTTAATTATAGAGAGATATGATAGAGATAAAGATGATAATAAAATTCATACATGTAGTGCTTCTGGTTTGATGCATAAAGATATAAGTGTCGCAAAAGTAATGTCATATGAAGAATTATTTAAATTTACCAATATTGTGTGCACCAAGCAATCAGCAGTTAAAGAGTTGTATAAAAGAATGGTTTTTAATGCTCTTTCTTTTAACTTAGATGACCATGCTAAGAACTTTGAATTTATGATGGATAGGGATGGAGGTTGGAATTTAGCTCCTGCATACGATATAACATATTCTAAAGG
>JALTUB010000309.1 GCA_027047745.1 Sulfurimonas sp. | reverse complement strand
AGGTGAGTTTTAAAGCGTACGATTGCTTCGTTGGTTTCACTTCACTATAGCTTAGGCTATGCCAAAGCAAAACCGCCTTGCACTCATACACTTTAAAACTCACTGATGATGTGATATAGTTGCGCAATGTCAGTTTATAACCTAAAGGAGTATGTGTGAAAGTAAAAGTAAATATAGGTTTGAAAAAGGGAGTTCTTGATCCACAGGGTAAGACAGTATTTCATGCTCTTAAATCTTTATCTTTTGATGAAGTTAGAAATGTTAGGATAGGAAAACAAATTATTTTAGATATAGATAACGACAATCCGATAGAAATAAAAAATATGGTTAGTAAAATGAGTGAAGAGTTGCTTGCAAATACTGTTATTGAAGATTATGAAATTATACTTGGAGATGATTGATTGAGAAAGTTATCTAAAAGTTTTGATAAAAATTCTTACTACTTTATCTTTTTGCTGATAAATAAAACTTTTTTACAAAGAGGGTAAAAAGAATGAATGTGAGTGTTATCGTATTTCCCGGGACAAATTGTGAGTTTGATACCAAATATGCTTTTGAAAAGCTTGATGCCACTGTTAGCATGATTTGGCATAAGGAAAAATCTTTACCAAGAGATGTTGACCTTTTAGTTTTACCAGGTGGGTTTAGTTATGGCGATTATTTAAGAAGTGGCGCGATAGCAAAATTTTCTACAGTTATGGATGCGGTTGTAAAATTTGCCAAAAATGGTGGTAGAATCCTTGGAATATGTAACGGTTTTCAAATACTATTGGAATTATCATTGCTTCAGGGTGCAATGAGGAAAAATGAAAATGTACATTTTATTTCAGATTTTCATCATTTGAAAGTAATCAATAAAAATAACAAATTTCTTTCAAAATTAAATGAAGGCGATATCCTAAATGTGCCTATTGCTCATGCTGCGGGTAATTATTATGTATCACAGGAGGAGTTGAAGGGTTTGTATGATAATGAGCAAGTACTGTTAAAATATTGCGATGCATTTGGTGTAGAGTCAAATCCAAATGGTTCAGTTGATTCGATTGCCGGAATATGTAATAAAGA
>JALTUB010000308.1 GCA_027047745.1 Sulfurimonas sp. | reverse complement strand
ACTATCACCTGACCCCTTTTGATATAAATAAAAAAAGCCTCGCTCTCATATTGAGAAACGAGGCTTAGATCACTAACTATTATATTGAAATCAATGATTAGAATTTATAGTTAAGTTTAACTCTTAGCTTTCCACTATCAGGATTATTGTCAACATTTAATTTTTCATATTCTATTGAAGTACCTAAACCTTTAAGATTTCCTGCAAATGCATAATATGCACCTACGCCATATGATCTTATATCATCAGGACCTTGCACATTAAATTTATTGTACAATACTTTAGCTTTTAGACCATTTACTCCAACTTTTGCAAAATTGTATCCCAAGCCTATAGCGTAAGCCTGCTCGTCATTATTAATTGGTTGATGTGAAGCAAAGAAAGAGTTTGTGTATGCTAGTCCTGTACCATTACCGATACCAGCTATTACACCACCCATGTTTTGACCATTATCATTTACTTTTGTATAAGCTGCAAAACCACTTAGTCCATTTGCAGAAGCACTAAGCTTTAGACCAAATAAAGTATTATCAAATGGATCACCGCCACTTATATTAGTTGAGCTTTTATATACTTGACCCGCAACACCAACATTTATACTATTAACAGGCATTGTGTATGCTGCTTCACCGTACCAAATATTAGCTTTAACATCGCTTGCTGCTTGTGGTACATAAAATTTCGCATGAGCATAAGCTCCAGTTAGTTTTAAACCTTTTACAGATTTATTGGTTGCAAATATTGTATATGCATCACGCATGCGATTAAATGTTACACCGCTTACTGGTTGATTAACAGCTACATTATTTTCTGAAAATTGACCTATACCGCCATTTCCATCTGTTCTTCTTTGCATTTTAGTTACATATCCAGCTGCTATAACAGTGTTTGCAAGACCTGTGTAACCTGCTACATAACCCTCAAAAGATTCTTTTGTGGTTCTTGAGCCTGAACCAGCTACTAATGGAGTGCTTATGTACTGACGACCAACCTTGATAAATGCTCCACTGTTAGCATACTGTAAATATGCTTGAGAAAGTACAGCACCTGTTCCGTACATTGTGCC
>JALTUB010000307.1 GCA_027047745.1 Sulfurimonas sp. | reverse complement strand
ATCGTGTGAAGATGCAAATTTTACCAACCAATGTTCATACCCATCTTGTAGCTCTTGTGCACCATGAATAATATTTTTCTTATCATGACTTAACTGCACCATTACTTTTGGTCTTGCTCCAGCTGAGGAACCTCCCAATGTTAGAAGTGTCTCCAGCATCTCTTCACTTTGACCCTTAAGAATCTCTTGGGATGCCATTGCAAGTTCATCTAAAACTATTGTTTCATGAGTGATTTGTTCCAAATCTTTCACAACAGGTTCATAAGAGAGTGCTCCTGTACTATAGTCACCAATATAACTCAGTCTATCTAGTGGTGTTATATCACTATAATTGACGCCTTTGTTCATAAAGTGTCTATCAAGCAACAATCTTCCCCATCCATCAGGAAGAGAATCTCCAAAGAGACCAAAGAGTCCTTCAAACACATTATCATCGCAGACAAACACCCCTGCTCTTAGTGGAAGTTTATAAGGTGAGAGTTGTAAGTTTGAATCCAAAAACTCTTTTGCATATTCAAAGTAAATAACACCATCTTTATAGGCAAGCCTACCTACAGTAATTTTCTTTTGAGGATGATGATAAAAAATATTGAGTGTTTGTATCATTTAATACTTCCTCTTTTAGAAGATTTTACTTTGGAGACTTTTAAAAGTTCATCTATGGAATTTATTTCTATCTTCTCTGGATTGGCAATATTGGTAAAATCATCAAGACACTCTAATACTAATGCAAGTTTTAAAAGAGAGCGTAAAGAAATCTCTGCAGTTTTCTCAAAGCGTTTGAGACTTCCAAAACTCACTCCACTTCTTTTTGCAAGTCCCTCTTGAGTGAGTTTTAAAGTGAGCCTTTTTGCTTTAAAATTATCTCGCAGTATCTGCATCACTGCATCGGGTGTTTGTATATTTATAGATAACATAATAACCTTTTAAGTTTTATTTAGAATATTATATCTAAAATATTATCTATTTATATATACTTTGACTTATTTTTTATAATTGATGCTTTAACATCAATACGAAGTATTTTAACACCACTAGCCTACATTTATAACTACATTTTTCATATAC
>JALTUB010000306.1 GCA_027047745.1 Sulfurimonas sp. | reverse complement strand
AGCGTCGGCGGGGAAAAAGCAGCAAGCTTTTCCTGTACCTCTTTAGAGAGTCCGCTCACACCTGTAAAGTCAAAACCTTCAGGGATTTTTATCTTCAGGTATTTCTTCATGCGCTCTATCTCTTGAGACTGCTTGTCGATGTAGCGGGCATATTTACCCTCGACTAAAATCTCCTCTTTGATGTAATCATCAAACTTGGAGAGTTCCGGCACGATTGTAAGCATTTTCTCGATATCAAAACTCTTTCTTGCAACAAGCTGCTGCGCAGTAGAGACATCTTTTATAGGTGCTTCATCCATTGATTTCAAGAGGGCATTGAACTCTTTATTTGGAGTAAATTTTGTATCTTCAAGCAGCTGTGCACCATATATTATCTGCTCTTTTTTGATTTTGACTTTTTCATATACTGCATCAGAGATAAGCCCAAGTTCATGTCCATATTGCGCCAGACGGGTATCAGCACTCTCCTCACGCAGGAGCAGTCTGTACTCTGCACGGCTTGTAAACATTCTGTAAGGTTCATTTGTTCCTTTGGTTACGAGATCATCTATGAGAACCCCTATGTAAGCTTCATCACGGCGCAATATCAACGCTTCTTTACCTTGTAGTGCCAAAGAGGCATTTATGCCGGCCATAATTCCCTGTGCTGCTGCCTCTTCGTACCCAGTCGTTCCATTAATCTGCCCTGCACAGTAGAGTCCTTTAATCTTTTTCGTCTCCAACGAGTGTTTGAGCTCACGCGGATCTACAAAATCATACTCTATAGCATAACCGTAACGGACAATTTTCGCATTTTCCATCCCTTTTACAGAGTGAATCATATCACGCTGAACATCCGGCGGCAGTGATGTACTCATACCGTTAATGTAACACTCCGTATTGTCAGCGGTTTGAGGTTCTATGAAGAGATGGTGGCGATCTTTGTCCGGAAATTTGTCTATCTTATCTTCAATTGAGGGACAGTAACGCGGTGATTTTCCGGCAATCTGTCCTGTAAAGAGCGGTGCTCTGTAGAAATTAGACTCTATAATGCTATGTGTATCTTCATTCGTGTAGGCAATATAACAAG
>JALTUB010000305.1 GCA_027047745.1 Sulfurimonas sp. | reverse complement strand
TGAGAAGAACTTAATCCAAACATCTTATCAGTTTTGCCAATTCGTTTTTGTCAACCTTGGAAGACAGGCTGATGCATACTCCGTTGGGATAAGTGATCTTGTAATTTCTTTCCGGACCTGGACTGAGTTTTATTTGTTTGAACGCTTTTACCTTGGACTTTGGTTTTTGATTTTTAAGATATCGTTTCCGCCAGTAGCCAAAAGTCCCAAAGGCAATGTCGTTCTTGTTGCAAAAATCTCTCTGTCGTAAATTACTACGCTCCCAGTCTTTGATGAGCCCAAACATCTCTTCTTTCTTTGCCATCTCTTTTTCTGACAAAAATACAGGTGATTATCATTTTGGAAGATGTGTACTTGGCTGGGGGGTTACGGAGCGAGACTGGTTAAAAAAAACTTAAACAAGATTGGTCTATGAAAGAGCGCAAAGAATTGGTTAAGTCCAACAGGGGATAAGCATTCGCCAACAGTGTAAGCTAGTTTCCATAAGCCGCAGTAACGTTTACTATAAACCGGTGTCAGAATTACCCGAAAATCTAAGTGTTATGCGGTTAATAGATGAACATTATTTGAATTATCCCACCTATGGAGTACTGCAAATGCAAGACTTTTTATACACAAAGAAACTTAAAGTAAATCTACCCCGATCTTGATAGTAAAGCATTATTAATTCCCGATGATCTTATCAATAAGAGCATGGGTAAATTATAAACAAATATTCACAATAGTATTGTTAAATATGCTCCAAATAATATTAATTATTATTCATATAATGTAGATAATAATAAAGAAATTTCATAAGTTATAACTATTTTTCATACTTTTGATAAATCTTTTACACGTAATGATATGAAAAATAATAGATATTCACAAGATATAAGAGTTTTTCACAACAAGCCTGCTCCTGAACCCGGAAAACTTGTTGGCTATGGAGCACTTATAACTGTTTATAACCTTCCTGTGCCTATTCCTGATAAGATTGCTCTTATTAGTAAAAAACATAAAAGATATACTACGGATGAATGGGAAGTTTATACGCCCCGTCATGAACCGACCGATACACTGGCCGGGCATCTCACTTTTGCC
>JALTUB010000304.1 GCA_027047745.1 Sulfurimonas sp. | reverse complement strand
GATGAAGCGATGATAAGAACGCAGATTCGCTCACTTTACTATGGTGAAGTGGTTTTAAGCATAGCTAATGGGGAAAAACTTACAAACCTCAGAGTGATTATGAGTCGCCCAAATATCGACCCAATAGTGTACCTTAAAACTACTCTTAAAATCTATTCGCCAACACTCAAAGAGAGAATCCCACTTAAAGAGTTAGCCGACATAAGTTACCAACATAAAGTAGCCGAGGTAACACACTATAACCTCTCTCCTGTTTGTGTTTTAGGGGTGCGTTTTAAAGGGAACGATATGAGTGGCGTGGTGAAAAATATCCAAACTTCTCTTGCAAACGCAGGCTTACCTGATAACATCACAACCGATATAAGTGGTTTTTATAAAGAGCAACAAAAATCTTTTAAAGAGATGAGTTTGGTTATAATTTTTGCAATAACTATCATCTTTATAGGCTTACTCCTAAACTTTAGCTCTTTACGAATAGCCATAAGCATACTCATGGCATTAATCCTCACAACAACAGGGGTTTTAGGAGCTTTATACCTCACAGGAAAACCACTTGACATCATGGCATTTATGGGGATTTTGATAGTGCTTAGTATCGTGATAAATAATAATGTCCTGATATTTAACTTTTATCAGATGAATCTGCAAAACAGAGAAGATGAGATAGAACAACAGCTTGATGCCTTAGCTCTAAGAGCAAAACCAATTCTGATGACAATGGTATCCAATGCCTTAGCACTTCTACCTATCGCCTTAGCCATCGGTACTGGAACGCAGATAATTCAGGATTTGGCTATCGCCATAATGGGTGGGTTACTTTTTGCTATTGTTATCAATCTTTATATTGTGCCTTTGTTCTTTTATTTTATAAGGGTTAGATAATCTTCTACACCTTAAGGGACAAAGTGTTCTTTTATTTGTAAATATCAGGCTATTTGCACTATAATGTCGTTGAATGAATAGTTGTAAGTTCCCGCGGAGCGGAAACTTACAACGGCGAAGCTGAGCCCTAAACGGCCCACCTACCATTTGTCGTATTCCGCTACGCTACATACAACAAATGGCAGGAGTCCCACATCAATGTGTCTT
>JALTUB010000303.1 GCA_027047745.1 Sulfurimonas sp. | reverse complement strand
AATGATGTAAATAAACTGGTTAAAAAACTAGATAAATACTCCGAACTTGGTGATAAATATACAAAAATAATATCTTCCGTAATCAAGCATAACAATTTAACAAAGTATGATAAATAACAATCTGCTATAATTGCATACATGAACCAACTACAAGAATACATTGATGCTCATGAAATAAGTGAAATGCATCCATCGGACATAGCTAAGATTTTAAAAAATCTTGATGATGAAGCTTTTTCTGATGCCATTAAACTCGTACCCAAGAACCTTGTAGGAGATGTGGCACTTGCTCTTCCTGATAGATATTTTGATGATGTAGTTGAAAATCTTAGTGTTGATGAACTCTCTCATGCTGTTACAGAACTAGAATCTGATGACCAACTTGAGTTTATGCAAGAGCTTGAAGATGTAAATGAGACTATTGCATCAGAAGTTTTTGAAAATCTGCATGAAGATGACCAAGAAGAGATAACCAAACTACAAAAGTATAATGAAGACCAAGCCGGTTCATATATGCAACTTGAACTTTTTACAGCTTATGAGTATGAGATTGTCCAAGATGTCATAAAAAGATTTGCAAAACTTAGAAAAGAGAATGAAGTAGAAAATGTTCAAAATCTTTTTATAATTGACGATACCAATAAACTTCATTATGCTGTTGGTTTAGATGATTTACTTATTTTTGATTTTACTAAAACTGTTATTGATAACATCAATGAGAGTGAAGATAAATTTGACCCAATCAAAACAACAGATACAAATGATATAAAAGATGTTGTTCACACTTTTGAAGAGTATGATTTATCTGTACTTGCAGTTACAAATGCCTATGATGTTCTACTTGGTCGTATCACCTCAGATGATATTTATGATATTATCAATGAACATGCAACAGAGCAGATGTATAATCTAGCTGGTGTTGATGATGAAGCTGAAGATGATGATGAAATCATAAACGCAGGTAAAAAAAGAGCTACTTGGTTAGGGCTAAATCTTTTTACTGCCATAGCCGCTTCTTTGGTTATAGATCTTTTTCAAGATACACTTCAAAGTATGGTTGCTCTTGCAGTTCTTATGCCCATAGTTGCTTCAATGGGTGGAAATGCAGGGACTCAAAGCCTTACCGTTGTTGTTCGCCAACTTGCTCTTGGTGATATTTCTACAGGTGATGCCATGAGGATTATCAAAAAAGAGGTTCTTATCTCTTTAGGAAATGGACTACTCTTTGCCATAATAATCGGTATCATAGCAGCTATCTGGTTTAAACAAGACATGCTTGGTGTGGTTATTGCTTTAAGTATGGTTATTAACCTTTTTGTGGCAGGTTTTTTTGGAGCAATTATCCCTCTGTTTTTGAAAAAAATGGATATAGACCCAGCCATAGGAAGTACTGTTATCTTAACAACTGTAACTGATGTTGTAGGATTTTTTAGCTTTTTAGGCTTAGCAAAATATATACTTTTATAAGGAATTTGTAAACTTTGACACTACTAATAATATTTTTTGTACTCTCCGTTGGAGTATCGTTTATATGCTCTGTTTTAGAGTCTGTTCTTTTATCTTTAAACATGTCGTATGTCGCTGTTTTAGAAAAAGAGAGTCCAAGCGTAGGGGCATTACTTCGTCAACATAAAGAAAATATAAATAAATCAATAGCAAGTATCCTGATACTAAATACAATAGCAAATACTTTAGGTGCAGCAGCAGTTGGAGCTCAAGCTTCTATCATTTTTGGAAATGACGCTGTAGTTTATGTTTCTATCGTTCTTACTTTTGCTATTTTATTTATCTCAGAAATCATTCCAAAAACAATAGGAGCTATATATTGGAAAGCTTTAGCACCTATCTCAGCATATATCATTAGAGTTTTTATATGGATGACTTATCCTATAATCCTAACAACACTAGCTGTAACAAACAAGATTTCTAAAGGAAAAGGTGATCTAAATTCACTTACAAAAGAGGAACTTTTAGAGAGTATGCTTCAAAGTGAAGATGATGGGGTTATAGATGAACAAGAGTCTGATGTTATTGAAAATATTCTAAATCTTGACAATATAAAAGTATCAGAAATCTTAACTCCAAGAAGTGTTATTTTTGCACTTGATGAGAGTTTAACCATAGATGAAGTGATTAAAACGCAACCAGCTATTTTTAAATTTTCTAGGATTCCTGTTTTTAATGATAGCATAGAAAACATTACTGGGATTGTATTAACTAAAAAGATATTTAAACAAGACCGTGAAGATAACAGTGTCACACTAAGAAGTATAAAAAAAGAGATGTTTTCTATTAACGAAAATATACCCGTAAGTAAGGCACTTGACCTTTTTATATCAAAAAAAGAGCATATGTTCTTAGTAACTGACAACTATGATCAAACTGATGGAATTATCACCTTAGAAGATTGTGTTGAAACTATACTTGGCGTTGAGATTATGGATGAGAGTGATACAACAGAAGATATGCGTGAACTCGCAAAACTTAAAATGAAACAAAAACGCAAAGAGAAAAGTAACACCTCTAAAGAGGCGTGATACCTTACATCCCTGGTATGCGAGGAATTTTGCCTAACTTAGAGTAACGACAATATTTACCCCAACTCTTTTTAAGCAGATGCCCAACAACAGGAAGAGGAAACATAAAAGCACGCTTCTCATCTCTATAAACAAAGGCAGCACCATTGCCACTATCCATAACACAAAGAATATTCAAATGCTCATGATAACCTTTAAATTTTCGACGACCATTCTCTCTCTCTTTAATATTATGAGCAACATTTTTAGCCATAACTTCTGCGATATGCCCCTGCTTTGCTCTCCAGTCATACCCTTCTAAAGCAGCTATGTCACCAATCGCGTATATGTTTGTAAGTGTTCCATCTTCATTCTCAACACATGAGTGGTTATTTGTTTTAACAAATCCAGCTTCATTTGTTGGCAAATCTGACTCTTGTATAACTTTATGCCCATTTCCAGCAGGTATAAACATAGTAAAATCAGCCTCTAGTGTAGAGCCATCTTCAAAGTTAGTACCTTTTTCGCTAAAACCTGTTATCTTTTTACCAAAATGCTTTTTGATACCTAGTTTGTTAAACATAACATCCATCATCTTAAGTGCTTGTGATCCCATCCTCTTACCAGGTTCTGGCATTGGAGCGAAAAATGTAAGTTCAAAATTATCTCTTATACCTTTCTTTTTAAGCATATTGTGAACATTAAAAAGAAGTTCAAAACCAGGTCCACCACGAACTGCCGAAGTATCTTTAGGATTTCCACCAAAACCCATAGCGATTTTTCCACTTCCTTTTGCTACAAGTTCATCTAACTTATCTCTAATCGCTAAAGATTGCTCAGGAGCACCACAGATGGAAAGTGTATGCTCAACGCCCTTAAGTTTCATTTTAGATGCACCCATAGCTACAATGAGGTAATCATAATCATTTATCACACTACCACTCTCTAAAGTAATACTGTTTTCTTTAGCACTTATCTTAGATACACTATCGATAATAAGATTAAAACCATGTGCCTTTTGTAACTCTTTTAAGTCAAGACAAACATCGCTAAATTCACTCTCATGTGTTGGAACCCAGATTGATGTTGGATATATATAAAAATACTCTCTATCACTTATTAAAGTTACATCATATTTCATCTTTTGAAGATGGATAGCTGCATCTACACCTGCAAAACCACCACCTAAAATAACTACTTTTTTCATCAGGTATCCTATATCATATTATTTGATAAGAAATATTACTTAAATGAATGTTAAAATACTATTAATAAGAATAGCATTTAAGTTCTTTTAGTTAAAATTCAAGAAAAGTAACAAGGTGCAAATGATGATAGAAAAATTTAACAAAGCGATACAAAACAGTTTTTTCACTCATTTACCATTAGATGAACAAACTTTCATAAGAAAAAAATCTTTAGAACTAAGGTTTTCTCATCAAGAGATAAAGCAGATTATAGATATGGCACGAGACTTGGAGATGTGGGGAGAGAAAAATCTTCATGAGATATTTCCCCAGCATCCTCAAAAAAAAGTTGTTTTTTCAAGGCTAAGAAAAACTTATGAAGAGATACGAAATCGACCAAACTCTTATGAAAACTTCACACTAAAAAATATCCCAAAAGAGCAAAAATTCACTTTTAAAACAGAGTCAAAAGATGGCTTTGGACTTGGTTTATGCCCAGTTGCTAGTGAAAAAACAAGATGTTGTAACCTCATGACTCTTGATGCAGTTGAGTCATGTGGATTTGACTGTTCTTACTGCTCTATCCAAAGTTTTTATAACCAAAACACCATAACTTTTGATAGTGGTTTTGCAGATAAATTACTAAACCTAAACTTAGACAAAAACAAAACTTATCATATAGGTACAGGTCAAGCTTCCGACTCACTTATGTTTGGAAACCGTGAAGGTATTTTAGACGCACTTTTTCTCTTTGCAAAAAACAATCCAAATGTACTTTTAGAGTTTAAAACAAAATCAGACAACATAAAATATCTACTAGAAAATGATGTACCAAAAAACATACTCTGCACTTGGAGTCTAAACACACAAACCATCATAGACAACGAGGAACACTTAACGGCATCTTTAGATAAACGCATAAAAGCAGCTAGAACTTTAGCAGATAAAGGCGTAAAAGTAGGTTTTCATTTTCACCCAATAGTTGAGTATGAAGGCTACTTAGATGAGTACAAAAAAGTTTATGAGAGACTTATAAAAGAGTTTAAAGCACCAGAAGTTGCACTTGTAAGTTTTGGAACACTAACTTTTATAAAACCAGTCATAAAACAGTTACGAAACCGTGAATTTAGAACCAAAATAACACAAATAGAACACACTGACGCAAGTGGCAAAACATCATATCCAGATAGCACAAAAGTTGAGATGTTTAAACACGCTTATGAGAGTTTTAAAGAGTGGCAACAAGGCGAAGACAGAGTCTTTTTCTACCTCTGCATGGAAGAGCATCAGATGTGGGCAAAAACCTTTGGATACCAATACTCTACTAACAATGATTTTGAAAGAGCGATGTTAAGTTCTTATTGTAAAAAGGTAGGCACAGAGTATTTACTCTAAGAAACAATCAGCTATAATGACAGTAATCTGTCATAAAGGTTCAAAATGCAAGCTCTAAACTATACCAATGCAAGAAACAACCTAAAATCTGTCATAGATGATGTATGTGATAATGATGAAGAAGTTATAGTTACAACAAAAAATGACAAAACAGTTGTTATAATGTCTTTAGATGAATATAATAAAACTCACGCTTTTTTAAAAAAAGAGGTGCAGAATGCTGTTGCCGAAATTCAAAAAGGTGATTTTATAAATATAGATGAGACTTTTAACTTAGCTAAAAATTCTTATCATGACTGAGATTATTTTTTCAAGAAAAGCAACAAATAATCTCATAAAGCAAGCGAAATATATCTATTCACAAACAAAAAGTAAAGAGATAACTGATAGATACTTAGATAAAATGAAAACTTTTATTGTTGAGATACTAAGTAATTTTCCAAAATCAGGAAGACCATCTGATGATTTACACAAAGATACAAGAAAGCTAGTGTATCAAGGATTTTCGATAATATATCGATTGGATAACAACAGAGCAGAAATTTTAACAATTTATAGAGAAAATTCAAGTAAGAGGGTACAAATAACTTCATAGTCAACAACATAAAAAAGGTTTAGGTTTAAGGCGAACTTTGGTTGGCGATGCCTAGCATCGTTAGCCTAAGTTCAACGCAGAAGATGAATTTTTTTTATGTTGCCCTACGGGTAAAAAGAGAAGCCACAAGCCACTTCGTTGAAAACCCTTGAAGCTACTAGTAGCTCCTACGGATTTTCGCCTTGTATCTTATAACTTCTCTTTTTATTGACTATAAAGTTATTTGTACCCTCTTACTTACCATAAACGGAATAACCAATGAAAGAACAAGATTACTTTTTAGAACTCGGACTTATGAACACACTTTTAGTCGATAGACTTACTACACCTGGGGCTTATCTCATGGCACAAGATGGCAATGATGTACTCCTTCCTGGTTCATATCTTACTCCCCAGATGAAAGAGGGAACGCTTGTTGATGTTTTTCTTTATACTGATTCAGAAGATAGACTTGTAGCCACTACCCTTAAACCAACAGCCATGTTAGATGAATTTGCTCTTTTTGAAGTTGTAGATACTGCTCCTTTTGGTGCATTTATGGACTGGGGACTTTCAAAAGACCTGCTTGTTCCAAATATGTTTCAAAAAACTCCTTTTAAAGTAGGAGAAAAAAGATTTTTAAAAGTCATCTATGATGAGCGAACTCATAGACTTGTAGGCACTGAAAAACTTGGTGAATTTTTTGATAGAAAAGTCAAAGATTTAGCACAGAACAAAGAAGCAAAGATACTCATCATCGCAAAAACTCCTCTTGGTTTTAAATGTATAGTCAATGACAAATACGAAGGGCTTATCTATCACAATGAGATTTTTGAAAACATCGCTATCGGTGAAGAGAGAACTGCTTATGTAAAAACAGTCAGAAAAGATGGAAATATTGACCTAACACTAAGAAAATCTGGCAGTAAAAAAAGTGGTGGCTCAAACGAAAAAGTCCTAGAAATCTTAAAACAAAACAAGGGTATCATGCCTTATAACTACAAAAGTGATGCCCAGCTTATAAAAGATGTATTTGGCATGAGTAAAAAAGAGTTTAAACGAACACTGACTTCTTTGCAGGATGCTGGAGATATAACAGTAAAAGATACTGGTATTTATATAGGTAAAAGCTAATGATTAAAAAACTTAAAAAATATGCCACTACAAATACTCTTGTGGTTATTGGGATTATATTAGGCGTTGCGTTTGGGATACTTTTCCCTGAAATAGCACTCAAACAAAAAGTCATCGGAACTGCTTTTGTTTACTTCTTAAAAATGCTTGTTGTTCCTCTTGTATTTTCAAGTATATTTGTAGCTATTTTAGGTCTTGGCTCAGTTGAACATTTAAAACGCATGGGACTTAAAACAATAGGGCTTTATATATTAACAACTGCTCTTGCTGTCATGACTGCCATTGCTGCTATGAATATTTTTCATATTGGCGAGAAAGTTAGTTCAGCTGGACTTGCATTTGAAAAAGCGACTACTATAGCCCCTTTTTCATTTGAAGATATGATTTTAAGCTTCATACCAACAAATATATTTCATGCATTAAGCAGTGGTGCTATGATGCAAGTTATTGTCTTTGCTATTTTATTTGGTGTTGCCGCACTCTACCTTTCAAAAACACAACAAGCACCACTTATCAACCTTTTTACTTCTGTTAGTGAAGCCATGTTAAAAATGGCAGAGTGGGTTATACTCATGACTCCTATTGGTGTATTTTCACTTATATCTTATGTTATAGCCGAGCAAGGTATAGATGTTGTGTTTGGACTCTATAAATATATGCTTGTTGTTGTTGGAGTTATAATCTTTCATGCTATCGTAACTCTTCCTGCTATCTTAAGACTCTTTACAAAGGTAAACCCTTACAAATACCTCTCATTAGTAAGAGAAGCACCTATCATGGCATTTTCAACTGCATCTTCTGCTGCTACTCTTCCTGTTTCCATGAGAGTGGTTGAAGAGATGGGTGGGGTTGATAAAAAAAATGCCTCTTTTGTCCTTCCCCTTGGTGCAACAGTCTCTATGGATGGAACGGCAGCATATCTAAGCGTCGCAGTTTTGTACATAGCAAACCTTGCAGGAGTCACTCTTAGTTTTGCAGACCAAGTTCTTTTAGGCATCACTGTTGTTGCTCTAAGTGTAGGAGTAGCTGCTCTTCCTAGTGCTTCACTTGTCATGATGGTTGTTATCTTAAATCAGATTGGACTTCCTGTTGAATATATGGCTCTTATAGTTGCCGTTGATAGGATTCTTGATATGTGTAGAACATCTTTAAATGTCACATCTGACTTGATAGTTACAAAAATCATCGATGAATCTGAAAAAAGAAGATAAACTATACCAATGGTTACTCCTTTTAGCTATGCTTTTATGGGGTGGTGGTTGGACTGCTTTAAAAATACTAACTTATGAATTGCCTATGAATGTTATCATCTTTTGGCGATTTTTTATCATGAGTGTAAGCTTTTTGCCTATACTTTATTTCTTTAAAGAACCTATATCTCTAAATAAAAACTCTTTAAAATATATACTAAGTAGTTCTGTTTTAAACATTGCGTTTATGGTAAGTTCTTTTTTAGGTATAAAATATGGATTTGCAGGGGCTGGAAGTGTTATCATAACTTCACTCTCTCCTATCATGACCTTTTTACTTGTAGCGATACTTTTTAAAAATAAAATCACCTCTTTTCAACTTATTGGTCTTATTATTGGGCTTATTGGTGGATATGTTATTTTAGAACTCAATGATATAAGTCTGTTTTTCAATGGTTCAAATATCTACTTTTTACTCTGTGCAGTTATCTGGGCTGGGGTTACAATACTTTCTCAAAAGTCACATACGCATATTCACCCCATCCACTACAGTTTTTTTATCTCTGTTGTTTCAACCATAGTTGCGTTTATCTACTCTTTTGGCAGTGATTTATCTGCTGTATTTGAGCAAGGAGTAAACTTTTGGATAGCACTTATCTATCTAGCTGTTCTTGGTCAAACTCTTGCTACTACTATCTTTTTTATGGCAAGTGGAAAGTTAGGAAGTCAAAGAACAAGCTCTTTTATGTTTTTAGTTCCAGTCTTTGCACTTTTAAGTGCTTGGATAGTTTTAGATGAGCCTATTCAAATGCATATAGTAGTTGGTGGTGCCATAAGTATGATTGCAGTTTTGTTTATAAACAAGAGATAAGTGCAAGACCGATTTTATCCCTCGTTCCCACTGTCCCAGTGGGAACGCATACTAAATAGAAGTAGTACAATAAAGCATATGTTCCCACACAGAGTATGGGAACAAGTGAAGTGAAAAAAGCTAGGTTATACTTTTTCTCCATAAATATATAAACACAAATGAAAGAAAGGCGATAAAAGATGCCACTAAAAAGATATATGAAGAAAAATACTCATATATATACCCAAAAAGTATAGCTCCTATAAAGCCACCTAAACCAAATGTTATGCCAGATAAAAATTGTTGTGCCAATACTTTACTTGAGTAAATCTGATAAAGATAAGTGATAGATGCTGAGTAAAACAGGGCAAAAGAGAGAGCGTGTAAGGATTGAGCGAAAAATAATAGAGTTAGATTTTGAGGATAAAGGTATAGCATCATCCAGCGAATAACTGCTGAGAAAATCGTAACTTCTAGGATATACAAAAGATTTATCTTAAGTAATCTTCCTTGAAAAAAGAGCATAAATATCTCTACGATAACACCAAAAACCCATAAGTTTATAGTCATGTCAAGTGTCACGCCATGTGCAGTTTCGTAGATAGTAAAAAAGTTATAATAAGCCCCAAAACTCACTTGCATTAACATCAATGATAGCCAGAGCTTCCAATGCTTTAAAAGAGTTACATCATTGTGCGTATCTCGTTTTATCTTTTGTGTTTTTTTAACATTTTTTACAATAACAAAGGAAACAATAGAAGTAACTCCACTCAATACAAGAAGATAAAGCAAAGCAACATTTGGAGATGTTAGATACCTAACCAAAACAAGTGCTACAAGAACAAAACCGACAGAACCATAAAGGCGTACTTTTCCATATCTCTCTTTACCAACAACTTCTAAAGCAATAATCTCAATATAAGGCAAAATCAAGCTCATGCCGATGCCTAAACCAATGTTTGAGATAAAAAGAGCATAAAAATCGTGCAAAGAGTAGTAAAAACTTATAGAACTAACAAACATGACAAAAATCGCAATATTGAATACTCTTGAGTTTAGTTCTCTACCCCTTGAAAATACAAAAGGAAGTAAAAATCTAACAAGTGGTGCAGCTCCAAAGATAATGCCTATTTCACTCGGTGTATAGGCAACCATCGCTAAAACTTTCGGCATAAATATCACATAAACCCCAACAATTGCAAAGTAAAAAAAGTAAAATAAAGCTAGTATGTAAAACATTTTCGTATTATACCCTCGTTTACTTTGTATTATCCAGCCATTATCTTTACATTTACTTATCATTAACTTACTATTTGCTTATAGTGACTATAATTTTACATCTCAGATATGTTTTATCCCCCTTTCATAGATGAGTGTATACCTCCTTTTTGAAATAGATACTCAAGTTTTTTACCTTTTTATTTAACTTGAGTATTTTTCTTTTATGCTAAACTTCCTTTATGAAAATCATATTAACCACTTTAAACTCAAGATTTACACATAGTTCTATCGGTCTTAGATATTTATATGCAAATATGCAGGAGTTACAAGAAGAGTCACAAATACTAGAGTTTAGTATCAATGACGCTATCCAAACGATTGCAGAAGATATACTTGTTCATACTCCAGAGATTGTTGGTATCGGTACTTATATTTGGAATGCTTCAGAGGTTAAAGAGCTTATACACATCATAAAAAAAGTTTCTCCACAAACTACTGTTGTTTTAGGTGGTCCTGAAGTTACTTATGAACCCTATCGTGTCAATTATGATGAGGCTGATTTTATCATCAAAGGTGAGGGAGATATAGCTTTTTATGAACTTTGTAAAGATATTTTAAAGCAGACTTCACCAAAAGATAAAATACTTAAGATGAGTATGCCCACTTTAAAAGAGTTACAACTTCCCTACCAATACTACACAGACGATGACATAAAAAACCGTTATATCTATGTTGAAGTCTCTCGTGGTTGCCCTTTTGAGTGCGAATTTTGTCTCTCTTCTATGGATGAAAAAGTAAGAGCTTTTCATCTTGATGAAGTTCTAAGAGAGTTTCAAAAACTTTGGGAGAGAGGGGCTAGAAACTTCAAGTTTGTAGATAGAACTTTTAACTTAAACATGAAGACTGCAAATAGGATTTTAGACTTTTTTTTAGAAAAAGAGCCACCCTATTTTGCTCATTTTGAAGTGATTCCTGACCATTTTCCTGACTCTATAAAAAACAAAATAGCACTTTTTCCAGATGGGGCATTGCAACTTGAGATAGGCATACAGACATTAAATCCTGTGATTGCCAAAAATGTATCTCGTGTTTTAAAACTAGATAAAATCAACGAAAATGTAGGCTTTTTAGAAACTAAAACCCATGCACATATTCATCTTGACCTTATCGTTGGACTTCCTGGGGAGAGTTTAGAGAGTTTTGGTAAAAACTTAGATACACTTGTCGCTCTTTCAAGTTGTGAGATACAGATAGGCATACTCAAAAAACTATCTGGTACTTACATAAAACGCCACGATATAGAGTTTGCTATGGTTTATAGCGACATACCACCCTATGACATACTCAGCAATAGTGAACTCTCTTTCATGGATATACAAATCATGAAGCGTTTTGCAAGATTTTGGGATTTGACTTACAACAGTGGAAACTTTAAACAGAGTATAAAACTTCTTTGGAGAGATGAAAGCGTGTATGAAAATTTTTATGCTTTTAGTGCGTGGATATATCAGCAAACAAACTCAACTTGGAAAATCTCTCTGCAAAGACTCGGTGAGCTTCTTTTTACCTACCTTACAGAAGTCAAAACAGTAGATAAAGAAACTGTTTCCCTAACTATGCTTGAAGACATGATGAAGCTAAAAGGTCGTGCAGTTCCTGTGTATCTTAAGGCTTATGCCAATATGTTTACAATCAATGCAAAAAAGGGGAGTTCAGGCTTCAACAAAAGACAAAGTTAGCTTATGTATAATATTGTATGAAAATTATTGTATCATTTTTTATTATTGCTCTTTTTTATACAAATGTATATTCACAACTTATTGATGCAAATTTAGAACATAGAGCCCAAGTAAAATACAATAGATTTGCTAAAAATCGTTTCATAGATATACAAAACTCTTTACTCGATAAACTCAAAAATGCGAGTGACATTAAAAAGCTTAATGTTGTAAATACTTGGGTGAACCAAGTCCGTTATGCTAGTGACATGAAAGTTTATGGCAAAAGTGACTATTGGGCTACTTTATATGAGTTTGTTGGTAAAAACGAGGGTGATTGTGAGGATTACACTATCACAAAATACTACATACTTAAAGCTTTAGGAGTTAATCCTAAACGGATGAAGTTTACATATGTAATCTATAAAGATAGAAGAGGTAGAAAAATTTCACATATGGTTTTAGCATATTTAAAAAAACTAAGACCGAAGTATAGAAGTGATATTTTAATCTTAGGAAACAACAATAGGCTTGTTTTACCTGCTAACAAACGACCAGATATAGTTAAAGTTATAAAAATGATAAACGGTGACACAGGGGCAAAATCTAAAAAGTGGAAGAAACTAGAAGCTAACATGAAGAGAAAGAAACTATAATAAGTATCTTATAATAATTATTTACTTATATTATGTACTAAATTAACACTTTTGTAACACAACTATAATATAATCGCACCACAAGGTATAAAAAATGAAACAATTTGCTATGATTTACATCTTTATGTTCAGTGTTTTAAATGCACAAACACTAAGTATGAATGAGTGTATAAACAAGGCTATAAAAGTACATCCTGATATTAAAAAGTCAAATTTACAGATTTTAAAAAGTGAAAATTCTATTAAGATTGCTAAAGCTGATTATCTTCCACAAGTTAGTTTAGGTGCAGAATATGACCCGACTAAAACTTATGTTTTGCCTGTTAATGGAGTATTTCACACAAAAGATAGTGATGGTTGGATGGCATCAGCTACACTAAATCAAAAGATTTGGGATTTTTCAAAAACAAGCTCTAATATCAAGGCTCAAAAAGTTCAAAAAAATATTGCAAATCTAAGCCTAAAAGATGCTAAGGCACTTCTTGCTTATAAAGTCAAACTTCAGTATGAACTTATGATTCTACAAAAAGAGGCTATCAAAGTAAGAAAAAAAGATTTAAAAGCAAAACAAGAGCTTTATAAACAATCACAAGCACTTGTAAAAGAGGGTCTGAAAACAGAGGCAGATTCTAGCCGTTTTTTATCATCAGTTTATGAGGCAAAAGATAATCTCTCCATTGCAAATGCAAACTTTAATAAAGCTAGAATAATCTTGTCTTTATATATAAATGAACCAATAGATAAAAATGTAACTCTATA
>JALTUB010000302.1 GCA_027047745.1 Sulfurimonas sp. | reverse complement strand
CTTGTTGAATCTCTCAAGTACATTTGTAGAGTGTAATTTTCTCCAGTGTGTTCTTGGAAATGTTAGGTAGGTACAACTGTCGTATAAATTGTCCATAAGAAACTTGGCAAGTCTAGGTTTAGAGTCCTCATAAGTTGCTATCATACCATTAGCAGCAGATAGGGCTTCTTCAAAGCTATCACACTTTAATACCTTTTTAAGATCATCTAAAACTTCTTCTAAATCTTTTTTCGCTACAATCTTCATTAGGTTACGCTTCAAGTGTACACTACAGAACTGCCAAGAGGAGCCTACGAAACTTTCTTTGGCAGCTTTTTTAATCCCTCTATGTCCATCACTAATAATCAAATCTACTTTCTTAATGCCTCTATCTTTTAAGCCATCAAAGAACTCAGTATATGTTCCAAATGATTCACTCTCCATAGGGGTTATATCAAGTATCTCTCGTACACCTGTTGCACTCACACCAATCGCCACCATCACAGCTGATGAGACAAACCTAACACCATCAAACACCTTGAGATATGTTGCATCAATATAAAGATATGGATAGTGCTCTTGTAAAGCAGAGGTCTTAAACTCTGTTACTAGCTCATCAAGTTCATGAGATAATCTACTCACAGTCTCATGGCTTAGATCAATACCTAGTTCACCCACAATAGATTCTACTTTTCTGGTAGACACACCCTTAAGGTAACTCTCTACAATTATTGAAGAGAGTGCTTTATCTATCCTCGAGTAGTTAGCAAAGAGCTTAGTATCAAATTTACCAACTCTTGCATAAGGTCTTAGTAGGTTTAACTCACCTAGTGTGGTTTTTAACCTTCTCTCTTTATGTCCATTTCGATAATCCTCTCGCTCTCCAGTTCTCTCATGTTTTTGAGCTCCTATTCGCTCTGCAAACTCCATCTCCAATACTGCATTAAGAAATTTCTCTCCTATACGTCTAAAGCCCTCTTGCTTATCTTGAAGCAGTAATGCTCCAAACTCATTCATATCGAACTCTATCTTGTTTAAATCAATTTTCATCTATCATTTCCTTTTTAAAAATAATAGCTGATTTCTGAATTTACAGAAGATTTATGACACTACC
>JALTUB010000301.1 GCA_027047745.1 Sulfurimonas sp. | reverse complement strand
AGAAAATCTGAAATATAAATTGATTGGTCTTCCATTCTTTAATGAAAATCACAATAGTAATTTTAAAAATACTTATGAAAAATTGTATGAATAAAGATCCCTCAACGATAACCATAGAGTATGACAAGCATCGTGGAATATATTTAAAATTCTATGATGAGGGCTTCTTTAATCAAGAGATAGATATTACCTCAGAAGTAGTAGAACTTGTCATAGAGAAGCTTTTTAACGATATGGGATGTCCTGCAAATGGTGGAGTATTGGAACTTACACGAAAGAGAGATAAGAGAGATAGTGTAGTCAAGGTTATTGGGGAGATAAAATGACAAATGACAAATCAAAATATTTTAAGTGTTCAGTTTCAAATGTGGAAAATGGGTTTGATGCCGGCAAAGCATGCTTTATAAGCTTTACAAGTGCTATAACACTAGATGAAGCACGAGAATATGTATTCATTGAAAATATAAAATATGATGATTTACATATTGTAGTTGATCGTGTACTTGATAAAAAAATTGATACATTTATTAAAATTCAAGTAGATAAGAGCAAATTAGAAAAATATTCATTAAGCCGATTAACACTTGAAGAGCTATTTGAAGAGCTACAAAATCAAAAATCAAAAAGAGAGAAATATAGTCAAGAGTTGCAATTTAATATGTTATCTGATTGTGACTGGTGCATTCAAAATATAGAATATGAAATTAACAAAAGGATTATTAAATGAACTTAACAAGAACGAAGAGTTATTCAAGAGGGAGTATTTGGACGAAAATAGACGATTTTCAGATGGAGAACGATATAGTCAAACATCGCAAACTACTCAAAGAGGACGAAGTGGCGTTCAGGAATTATCAGATGAGCAAAGCGGAGATGGCATTAGACAAGATGAACACTCTAATGGAACAGGGATATTACGAACACGAAGCTTGGGAGATAGTGAGCAAAGAGATAGTTTATCGCTAGTAGTTAGCAAGTAATAGTATGGCAGAACAAGGATACAATGATTTTAAACGCTCTCAAGAAAAGTGATTTGAGGGCTTATATGCTATAGATATCCCTAACGGTTATTTTTCTTTCTCGTATTTCACTTTCTT
>JALTUB010000300.1 GCA_027047745.1 Sulfurimonas sp. | reverse complement strand
TGTAGATTTACCACTTCGTCTTATCCCTTGTAATACTTGTATATGTTTTGTATCAAGATTATTTACAAGGGTTTTAAATATCTCTCTTGGATAGAGATTTACATATGGTTTTTCCCAGTGTTTATTTTGAGATATTATTACATTATTCATATTATATTCCTGAAATATATTATATATCTCGTATTATACTACTTAATAATAAGAAGTAGATAAATATAAGCAAATAGCTTCCATCTTATCACTTAATTAAGTCAGAAGTCACGATAATTTTTGCTAAATCAATTCTAATATAAAAATCCAAATAAATACAAAGGTATTTTATTGCCACTTCCTACTTCTATATCATCTGCAACTACAAAAGAGTTTTCCATATTTTTAATCTGTTTAAAACTCTTGCTTTTTCCACCAACTTCAATAGTGTATTTATCATCAACTATAAAATCGCCCTTTTTAGATGCTGTTATACTATGCTCTGCATTACAAACTATACCACTAAAAAAACTCTCTCTTAGTGTTCCTATATCTGGTGTTTGACAAAGTACTTTAAACATATTTGGATTATCCAAGTATATTTTCTCTGGTTTTTTAATGATAGCTTCACCTCTTGATGTCGCACGAATCATTCTAATAATTCTTGCCTTTTGCAAAGCATCCATATAAACATAAAGTGTTTTAGGGTCAACTTCAACAGATGCAGCTAATGTTGTGATATTTGGTTTATATGGCACAGAACTACAAAGTAGAGTAAGTATCTTTTTTATATTTCTTAGCTTCTTCGGATCAATGTTATATATTTTTAGTAAATCAATATCAATGGTTTTATTTATCGCTTCTGCAAGCTTCATACTCACTGTATCTTCATCTTCTAAATAAAATGGATAAAAACCAAAGTTGAAATAATCTTTAAAATATTTGAGTGGCTTGATTTTGGATAGTATCTCTTGTGAGTGATTAGAATGGTTTGACAATATATCTTCAAGAGTGAGTTTAGAAAACTGTTGCTTAGTTTGTATCTCTATAAACTCTCTAAACGAAAGTGTAGGTAGGGTATATTTTAGAACTCTTCTACTTAAATCTGCGTTATCAAGATGTAGTGCTGAAGAGCCTGAAAAGATTACATTAAGCTCTAAAAAATCCCATATAGTTTTTAAATCGGCTGCAAAGTTCTCTTGATTATGTATCTCATCTAAAATTAGAAGTTTCCCTCCATAAGAAGCAAACTCCTTAGCAATTTCTAAGATGCTTGTAGAGCTCATTAATGGGTGGTCTACACTTATATAGAGCATCTCTTCATTAGATAAACTTTGTTTTTTCATATATTGCAAGATTAGAGTTGTTTTTCCAACACCTTTTGCTCCAACTATACCGATTATTCTATTTTTAGAATTAATCTTAGCTAATAAATCTCTCTCGTACTTAGGTGTCTTCTTTGCTAAGAATAGAGATGAATACTCTTTTAATGATTCTAATAACTTCATAGCCCAACCTTTTTATATTATTCAGTATATTACCATAAAAATAATAAATTTAAAGGAATATATTCCTTACTTTTTTGATGTCCGATTCGGTAAAGATAATGAGTATTTTATTTTTAAAATTCATTATTTTTAGTTGCATTAAAAAGTATTCTTGCTTCATTCATAAACTCTTTAAACATATCTGCTGGGTTTTGATATTCGTCATAAATTGTAAAAAGCATATGATTAATTTTATGTGAGAATGTTTTGTCATCTATCTCTTTTGAGGTATAGCAGTGATGCTCATAAATTTGTTTCATATTATTCATAGTTCCTGTTACTTTCCTATCTGGTTTTTTAAAATAGGAAAATGACTTGTTGGATAAACTATCAATATACTCCATGTCCTGTAGAGGAATATGCTCTTTAATCATCTGATGACGAAGATGTTCTAAAATAATACCATTGAGGTTTGGCAGATCTTTTTTTGTGATACCATGAATAAAAATTGTGAACCTTGTTGTGGCATGTGTTAGTTGTAAGACTTTCTTTCGTTGATGGAGAAATATATTTCCATGCCACAGTGCATCAATATTGACAGAGTCTGGCAATCCAACACCACCTCCTGGAATTTCCAAATATTTTTGTAAGTTTTTTGTATAGAGAACAATCATGATAAACTCCAATTTTTATTACTACCCTTTAAATACACTCTTAATCTCCTCAATATCCATATCTTTGAGCCAACTTTCACCAATATTTACACTTAAATCAGAAAGCTCTTTTTTTGCTTGTATCATTTTATCTATTTTTTCCTCAAAACTATTTTTTGTTATAAATCTATGGACAGTTACTTTTTTTGTTTGTCCTATTCTATAGGCTCTATCTGTTGCTTGGTTTTCAACGGCAGGGTTAAACCATAGATCGTAGTGGATAACATGATTAGCTGCTGTAAGGTTAAGTCCTGTTCCTCCTGCTTTTAATGAGAGGATAAAAATTTTATGTCGTTTATCTGTCTGAAACTTTTCAACCGCTTCTTCTCTTTGCTTTTTACTCATATCTCCCTTGAGGTAGAGTGGTACAGTATAGAGTTCTTCTTGAATGAGCTTGGTCAATATTGCACCCATCTCGACATACTGTGTGAAGATAAGGACTTTCTCATCTTTTTGCATGATGGTATCAAGGAGTTCAAGAAGGAGTTGTGTTTTTCCTGAAAGTTCTTTTTTAAGAGGACTCGTTTTATCAAAGTTTCTTGGATGGTTACAGATTTGTTTGAGAGAGATGATTAGTTTAAAGATTAAACCTTTGGATTCTTCCACTTCTAGTTGTTGCATCGTCTCATCCACAACACTTTTATAAAGACTTGCTTGCTCTTTTGTCATCGTTGCATACTCATCAATCACGATTTTATCTGGAAGGTCATTAATGATACTCTTGTCAGTTTTTAGTCGGCGAAGCATAAAAGGAGCAGTAATCTGTTTGAGTTTTTTTATCTTTGCTCTATCTTTGTTTATCTCAATATCTTGTGCATAATTCTTGGTAAAATCTTTGAGTGATTTTAGATATTTTGGGAGGGTAAAATCAAAGAGACTCCAAAGTTCGCTAAGATTGTTCTCTACAGGCGTACCACTCAATGCTATTTTATATTTTGCTTTAAAAGATTTCAGGGTTTTTGCGATGGCTGTGTCACTATTTTTTATCTTCTGTGCTTCATCAATAATTAAACAATCAATTCCCTCTTTTTTCAGTACTTCACTATCTCTTCTTGCGATATCGTAGCTTGTAAGGAGAATATCACTCTTTTCTAGTTGGCGTTTAGTGCCGTAGTAAGAGAAGTAGGATAGTGTAGGTGCAAACTTTTCAATCTCTTTTTCCCAGTTACTCAGTAGCGATGTTGGGACAACGACAACAATTCTTTTTTTAATGTAGCCATTCTCTTTGAGATAGAGAAGTGTAGTGATGGCTTGAATCGTTTTACCAAGTCCCATATCGTCAGCAAGGATAGTTCCAAAGCCATTTAAAAGATTGTTAATATTCCACTCAAATCCTCTTTGTTGGTACTCTCTGAGATTGGCTTGAAGAGAATCTGGTGGAGTAATATCTTTTACTTGTAACATCTGCTCAAAAAAGGTATCTAAATCTATATCAAACTCTGCATCGCCACTGAGTTTAGCTTGAAGAATATCAAATTTATTGAGTTTTGTTTTACGATTAATCTGTGCAAAGAGTGCTTTTGCTTCCTCTGCACTCATTACCACAAAGCTATCTTTAAAGGCTATCAACTCTCCTGCATTTTTTAAGAGTTTTTCAAACTCTGCCACACTAATAGACGCTTGACCAATAGCAATTTGCCAATCATATTCAAGCATTCCATCAAGTGTAAAGAATGATTGGAGACTTTTTGAGCCATTATTTTTTACTTTGAGGGAGAGTTTTGGTTTGAGGAGGCTTTTTAACTCTTTTGGCAGGATAACATCAACTCCAAGATTGGAGATAATAGTGGCTGTTCGTAGTAAAAACTCTTCTAATATCTCTTGTGAGAGGGCAATGCTCTTTTTTTGAAGTAGCAATGTGATTTGAGGAAGAAAAGCTTGTAAAAAAGAGATGAAACGCAGTATGGGAATCTTATGAAAATGCTCTAAGCTCTCTTTAAGTGGATAGTGTGTTTGTGACTCTTGTACCTCTAAAGAGAGTTTGTATTGTGAATTTGGAGTCTCTTCTTTGTTGATAAATAGAGTATATCGGTACTGACTCTGTATAATCTCAAATACAGAAAAATAGTTATGGATACTTGACGCGATATTTTCATCTTCAAATTGTGTCACTTGATAACTTTTTGCCTCAAAAAATGTCAAAGAAATTTCAGGAGG
>JALTUB010000299.1 GCA_027047745.1 Sulfurimonas sp. | reverse complement strand
CTATATCATCTTCACTCATGGAAGGAACTATCTTCTGCACCTCTTTAGCAAAAAGTTTTGTTCTGATGAGTGGAACTTCATAAAGAAAGTTTTTGATTGCATACTCTCTAATAGCATCATCATGCATTAAATCAAAAAAGACCTGCATAACTTCTTTAGAAGGGGCAAGTGTTTCTATAAAGTCTAAAAAATGAGAACCATGATAGCGTTCGAGGTTTGGTAAAACAATGGCAGTAGGACCAAAGCGAACAGTGTTGTCATGAACTATGTCAGGATCTCCATGAATTGCTGCAAAAGGTAGTTTTGGATTTTGAATAGTGTAAACTTTCGACTTTAGTGAGTCTATTTTTGAGTAGTAAAAACTTCCACCAACAGGAAGACAAGAGTAATCTTTTCCATGTCCCATCTGATGTGCTAAAAGTAGTGAATGAGCACCAGCATTTACAACTACATAGTCTGCAAAATATTTTTTTCCTTCAACCATAAGTTCAAATTTATCACCAACTTTCTTAATCTTTTCAACTTCTTTGCTTAAGTAAACATCTATGTTTGGATTTTCTTTTTGTGCATTTTTTACAAAAGATTTAGCTATTTCTCCAAAATTTACTGCACTCCATCTTTTTGTTGTTCCCATGGCAATTATATCTTCAGATTTTTTTCTTCCTTTAAGAAGTGCTGGTTCTATCTTTGACAATTTTTTCTTATCCCACAACTCCATATAGGGAAAAGCTTTTTTAAACACTTTGTATCTATCTTTGATAAATTTTACCTCTTCATCACCTACACCTAGTGCCATTTTAGGGATTTTAAACATATATTTATCTTCATATCCATAAAGTTTTCCATAGTTTTCAACCATAGTGGCTGTTCTGTTTGTTTTTATGGCTTTTTCTAAAGTATAGTTTGTCTCAATATCTCCACAATGCAAGGTCTGTGAGTTTCCTTTTGCATTTGAGTTTAGAGTTGCAATATCATCATACTTTTCAAAAAGGGCGACATCTTTGATGTTTGTATATTTTGCAAGAGTATATAAAAGAGCAGTACCAGAGATACCACCACCGACAACTATAACATTGTAATAATTCTTTTCACTCATCTCAAACTCCATAAAAAATATTTATACTTAATTGTATCGAATTTATAGTAAAATGTTGTATGCAAATAAGAGAATTAGATTTAAAAGAGCTTTATATGACATATGAGCTTGTATCACAACTTCGTCCTGAGTTATCTTATAAAGAGTTTGAAGACTTGATTTATGATATGAGACATATGGATTATAAGATGATAGGTATCATGGAAAAAGATAAGTTAGTTAGCTATGCAGGTGTCGCAGTCCAGACAAATCTTTACCATAAACGCCATATCTTTGTTTTTGATTTGGTAACAGATAAAGAGTATAGAGCTAAGGGCTATGGCAAAATGATGCTAGAGTATCTTAAAGATTATGCAAAAGTAGCTATGTGTGAAAAGATAGTTTTATCTTCAGGCTTAGCAAGAGAAGAAGCTCATAAGTTTTATGAAAAAAATGGATTTGAGAAAAAAAGTTTTGTGTTTGTGAAGAATCTATAAGGTTTATACACTTATTTTCCACAACACTTTTTAAACTTTTTACCACTTCCACATGGACATGGTTCATTTCTCTCTACCTTAGAGTTATATAGTTCACCATCCTTATATTTCCAGATATTGTCTTCTAAAACAAAGTTGCTTTTTTCATGTAAAATTTTTATACTATCTTGGTCTCTGTAGTAAGCTTTAAATTCAACTGTGTCACCTTCTGTTTTTAGTACATCTAGTTTTAGCCACTCTACTGAGGTTGAAAACTCTTCTATAAGTTGTGCGTCATCTTCGTATTGATTCTCTTTGATGGCACTTAGTACAAGGTATCTTCCATCTGCTTTTACATAAGCACTATATCTGCTTCTCATTAACTCTTCTGGCGTTTTAGCTTTGCGTTTACCTCCTATAATAGCACCACAACACTCATCATAATCTTTATTAGTTCCACATATACACATATTTATCCATTTTTTAGATAGAATTATACACTCTTAAAATTAGGTTTGTATATTAAAACAAAATCACTATTTATATCAGCACAAGAGATAAATGCAGGTATGCTTTTTGTCAGTATGGGAATGATGGAGATACTAAAACGAAATATACATCGTGTTGCATTTTTTCGTCCTATTATTTTTAAAAAAAACATAAAAGATAAAGATACAGAGTTTATGCTTGAGCATTATAAACTTGACATGAAGTATGAAGATACTTATCCCTAATTAATTTATACTAAACTATAAAACAGCCACAAACTGCTATAATTAGGCACTTAAAAGAGAAAAGTTACACCTAAACTCTTTCCCCAATTGGGTGTAACTCTTCCAAAGAGGATGTAATTATAATGGAAACAATATTAAACTTCAATATAGAGACAAAAGATTTCTAAAATCTATCAAGAATGAGGAGTTAATCTTAGATATTGATGCAACATTTATAGAGGCTCATAAACATAATGCAGAATACTCTTATAAGAATGCTCCTGGATATATGCCAATGGTTGGTCATATTAATGGTGGATATGTAATTGATGTAGATTTTCGAGATGGAAATGAGGCACCTGCAAGTAAAAACTTAGAATTTATAAAACAGTGTGCCATGCAATTACCAATAGGTAAAAAATTTGACAGAGTAAGAGTAGATAGTGCAGGCTATCAAGCAAAAATATTTAACTATTGTGATGAAGAAGAGATTAAATTTACAATATCAGCTCCACTAGACAAGAGTATCCAATATGCTATAAATCAGGTTGATGATGATAAATGGAATCAATTAGGACAAAGCAAAAAAGAGAGAATAACAGAAGTTGTTCACTCAATGACAAATACTAAAAATGCATTTAGATTGATTATAGTAAAAAAGGATATAACTCCTATGCTACCTACTTTAGAAGAGACTCTAACTGATGAACAAAAAGCTAAATATTATCAAGAGATGCACTATTGTGTTGCTACAAACGATAATGAATTGACAGCAGAGGAGATTATAAAACTTCATCGTCAAAGAGGTGAAACAAGCGAGAATAAGATTAAAGAGTTGAAAAATGGTTTTAATATGAGTTTTAGCATATAATCTATTTTTACTATTCAAACAAATTTTAAATAAAAATTTACAAAAACATACAGTAAAAACAATCAGATATAAACTTTATAATATTGCAGGTAAGGTTGTAAGTCATGCGAGGCGAACAAGTTTGAAAGTAAACAGACAATTTATTGATTTACTCAATACTATTAGACAAAGGGCTTATGATGTTACTCTTGAGTAGTATTAAAATTCCTAAAAACTCATATTTTCTAAAAAATGTTAAATTTAAGCAAAATGGTAATAAATTTAGTTTTTGGAGAATCCTAGATGTAAAATTTAAATAATTTATAAATTAATTTGGGTTAAATGCTAAAATGTTTAAAGATATAAAATCACTTGTTATAAAAACAGATGAAGAGTTAGAAATAGCTAATAAGTGTATGAAAGTTTTAAGAAAGAGTGTATAAAAAAAGGACTTAATGAAAAAAACGGGTGCTTAAATAATAACTATTTATGATAACTAACAAGGTAGAAATCCACTATTTTCAACTTCAAACTTTTAGTAAATCCAGCATGAACATGCATCAACTTTTTCATAGGCGAAAATACTCCTCCATCAATAGCATTTGTTGTATTGTTTATCTTAAAATCTGTATATTTTTGATAGGTAAAAAGGTAAGGTAAATTTCTTCTTAGACTGTTATATGCAGATACAACTTTAGGATGTGTGTAAGAGGCTTTTTTTGTAGTAGGATTAATAGATTTTTGGGTCTGCCCTTTGGGTACTAATAATATATCTTTGTATTTTTCATGCCAATCATCAAGTTTTTTAGTGAACTTTTCTTCAGTTGTAGTTGTTAAATTTCTCATTATTTTTTGGAGATCTTTTGCAATATCTAATTGAGGATGTAGAGTTAAATAACGGTTAATAGTCTTCTTTTGGTGGAATTGGCATAGTTGCATTGGATATGCTGAAAAAGCCTTCTGTAGCCCTTTAAAACCATCTGTGATGATGGCATTTATTGTAAACCCTAAAAAAATAAGGTAGTGTAGAAGTTGCTTATAGTCCTCTACTGTCTCAGTATCAATATGTTTCCAGATTAATATCTGATTGCTAGGAGTCTGTCGGATTAACTAATCAAACTAACAGCAAAAATTGGATAAAATAAAGAATATAAAGAGTCCAATAGTAAGAGTAATCCAACAATGAAACGATTTAAATCATCAAATAGAAATCAA
>JALTUB010000298.1 GCA_027047745.1 Sulfurimonas sp. | reverse complement strand
TATTTTGCTCTGCACAAGGTAAATAATGCGGACAAATGAAGCAAAAAAGAAGTTAATAGATATAACTACAAATACAGATATATCCAAATATACTACAATCAAATCGGCAAAAAAAAGACTTCTTGAAACAGACCCAGGCATAGATATTTCTGAAGTGCTTTTTTTTTGCAACCAAGGTGAATTTTCTAAAGCAAAATCAGAGCTTTTTACTCAGTTGATTAGTAAAAATATGATAGATTTCTTATCTGAACCATTGATAAGAAGGATAAAAGATACTTTGGCAGCAAAAATAACTGATTTTGCTTTAAAAACTTCAAGATAATTTATACCATATATACTTCAAATTTTTGATCTAAAATATTTTCAGCTTGTTTGTATTTTTTCAATAAAGGCGATTTTGTTGTGTTTATTAATTCTCTATATTTTTCAAAAGTATTCCATACCATAACAGCACCTTCATTTCTACCTTTTAACTTCAGTGCAATAGCGGTTGCACCATTGATGAGACCTTTTTGAATATTTGCTTCATCTTTATTTGTTTGTTTCAATTTTTTCCAAGACTCTTCTAATATTTCATGTGCTTCAATAAACTTGTTCTCATGAATGGCTTCTATAAATTTATCTATGTTTTGCATATTTTTCCTTTCCTGAAATTGTGCTATAATATACATTATGAAAAACTTAGAGATAGAAAATAAATATTTATTATCGTACAACAAAGCATGTAAATTTTTGGAAACTTTAGATACAAAGCATTCTAAAAAGATAGTACAGTGTTATATAAAATATTCCAAAAATAGTATAAAAAGGGTTAGAAAAATAGGCAAAAAATATATTTATACTTTAAAAAAAGGTAGTGGAAGAGTTAGGCAAGAGAGAGAAAAAAATATTTCCAAAAAAAAATACAAAAGGCTTTCAAAGAGAAAAATAGGCAATAAAATAATTAAAACAAGATATTTTTTCACTATTGATAAAAAAAACTATGAACTTGATATATTTAAAAAGAGATTTAAAGGTCTGGCCTTTTTGGAGATTGAATTTAAGAATAAAAAACAGATGCAAGATTTTATCCTTCCTGAAATTCTTTCAAAAATAGTCATAA
>JALTUB010000297.1 GCA_027047745.1 Sulfurimonas sp. | reverse complement strand
AGGGATAAACCAGAAGACTTATGAGCTGCAGGAAATAGAAAATGAATATGTCAATTATGACTTTCTGAAAAACAAATTCAGGAAAAAGTTTGAAGACGAACTCGTGGTTCTTTTTAATAACGGGGATCTCAATCATGGTTTTACTGACGAGCTATGTTTTTTCCGGTTCATAAAGCTACTAAACAAGCATAAATGGAACATTCATTTAGAGCCTCCCATGCCAGTACCCACTCAGGTCATCAGGTACATAGGCAGATACTCAAAACGTGCCTGTT
Source organism: Sulfurimonas sp. (assembly GCA_027047745.1). Lineage (GTDB taxonomy): Bacteria > Campylobacterota > Campylobacteria > Campylobacterales > Sulfurimonadaceae > Sulfurimonas. Next base: position 829 of record JALTUB010000297.1, on the reverse strand, counting down.
TAAGTGAATACAAGATAACTAAAATGGAAGGAGAAGTTATCGCTTTCAAATACAAAGACAACAAGACAAAAGATGAGAAAGGAAAGGCCGTGGAGGGTATAATTGAGTTAAATTACAGAGAATTTTTCCCTCGTTTATTACAGCATGTTCCCGAAAAATATTTCAGGGTTGTTCGTTATTACGGGATGTATTCAAACAGGGCAAATATTCCGGAAGAATACTTGTACAGGGAAGAAGAAAATAAGGAAGAAAGCGTAGCGGATTGGGAGACATTGCAAATTGAGAAAACAGGACAGAGCCCTTTAATATGCAAACATTGCAACACACGTAAAGTCTACATATACACCAGGTTAAAAAGCAGAAAAAATAATAAAACAATAACTTTTAAACGTGTAATTTTAAAAAAAACCAAACGCCGAGAGAGTAATGCCGCTTAAAACAATGGGTAAGGTATGCCCTGACGTTAAAAAATGACTAAAAGCGTTGAAAAACAGAACAAACAAGAACAAAATAGTCTAAAAACGTATGAAAAAAACAGCTAAAAGAAATGGTTATTCAGTAATAAAGAACTACTTTTATACATTGAAACAAAACAAAAATAATTGAAACCCTATATAAAAGGAAAGATAAAGCACATACGTACAACAATGTATATAAAAAATAGGCGAAATCAAAGTAGAATCAAACCCTAAACTATGTTTCAGATTCATTGTAAGTAGAAAGATTAATACTTCGCAATCGCCTACTTTTCATATACTTAACGTTGGCTTCCATGCCCACCGGCGGGAAATATTTAGGGGGATAGGGGCTTTTTTGCGCAGCTTTGCTT
>JALTUB010000296.1 GCA_027047745.1 Sulfurimonas sp. | reverse complement strand
AGACAAAGATGCGAGTGATGAGCAGATCGCAAAAGAGGAAGTTTTAGAAGAGTGTGGATATGACATCCCTGTTCAAAACTTAGAAAAAGTAACCTCATTTTATACAAATGTCGGCATCTCTGGAGCACTGCAAACAATCTACTATGGTGAACTAAGTGAAGATATGAAAGTAAGTGAAGGTGGTGGACTTATTGAGGAAAATATAGAAGTTATATATCTTCCACTTAAAGACGCAAAATCTTTTATGTTTGATGAATCTTTTCAAAAAACATCAGGTGTTCTTACAGCCTTTTACTGGTTTTTTGATAATATAAAAAGAGCTAGTTAAACTCTATCGGATCCATATCAACCTCTGCTAAAGGTGTTTTACAACTCATAACAGCTTTGATGATGTCGGTACTTTTATCACTTCTTAACAGTATCTCATAACGCCATTTATTTGCTATTTTTTCTAAAGAACATTTACCAAAACCAACTATCTCAACAGTACAAAATGCAGTTAAATTATCTTGCATTTTTTGCATTTCATCTTGTGCTTTACTAGCATTTTTATGTGCAAAAAGAACACGACATAGTTTTTTATAAGGTGGGTAAAGTCCAACTCTTAAAGATTTTTCCTCTTCTAAAAACTCTTCATATCTACCTATATATCTTTTAAAAAACTCTTCATTAAAACTCTGAACTAAAACCTTTGCATCTTTTGCTCTTCCACTTCTACCTGAAATCTGTATCAAAGAAGATAGTGCTTTTTCTCTTGCACGATAGTCACTCATATTTAACATATTATCCAGACCTAAAACAACTGCTAAAGTAACTCCATGATAGTCATGACCCTTGCTTAACATCTGAGTCCCCACAAGTATATCACTCTCTTTATCGTTAAATCTTTTCAATGCTTTTTTAAGTTTAGCTGTTGTAGTTATAACATCTCTGTCAAACTGTTCAACTTTGGAATCTTTAAATACTTCACCGATGTTTTTAACAGCCTCGGCAGTTCCCAAACGAGAACTTGTTAGGTTATGACTACCACACTCACTACAAACTTGAGGTATCGCTTGAGTATAGTTACAGTAGTGGCACTTCAAAGCATTTGACTTAGTATGCA
>JALTUB010000295.1 GCA_027047745.1 Sulfurimonas sp. | reverse complement strand
ATATTACTATGAACCAGTAGTTCCATTTAGCTCGGATGAGGATGTAAAGCTCTTAAATGTCATTGATATCATTCATACTAAATATCCATACTATGGTACAAGAAGAGTACACAAGCTACTTAAACGATTAGGCTTTGATGCAGGAAGAAAGCTTATTAAAACTGCTTTTGAATTTATGGGCATAAGAGCCTTGTATCCTAAGGTTAGAACGACTATAGCCAATAAAGAACATAAGAAATACCAATACCTTCTTAAAGCGTTTAAGAATGATAAAAATCAGGTTATTATTGATACACCTAATCAAGTATGGTCTACAGATATTACCTATATCAAATTAGAAAAAGGCTTTGTCTATCTTGCTGCTATTATTGACTGGAACACTAAGAAAATACTCTCGTGGAAACTCTCCAATAGTATGGATGTATCACTTACAACAAGTGTTCTAAATGATGCCTTGAGTAAGTATCCTAAACCAGAAATTCTAAACACTGACCAAGGTTCACAATACACTGCAAAAGAGCATATTGACATACTGGTTAAGAATGGCATCTCTATCTCTATGGATGCAAAGGGAAGGAGTATAGATAATATTGTTATTGAGAGGTTTTGGAGAAGTCTTAAATACGATGATGTATATCCATCATCTTACTCAAATATTAAGGAGGCTAGAATAGGTATTGACGAATATATCAATACTTACAATACAGAGAGGTTGCACTCAGCACTAGATTATTTAACACCTAATGAAGCTTACTACGAAGGTGCTAACAATAAATGCTTTGATGCTAAAAGTGTGTTACTTGGGGTAGCATAAGAGGTGGAATAAAAAGAATTTTTGGATTGGTCTTGACATTTGGGGACGTTATAAATATCCGCAACTATTTCATTCGTTAAGTTTAAATATTTAATTAAATTTGAATAGTCTGTATTATAAAAACTATTCATCCTCAATGATAAAGCCAAATAATCACTATTATTTTCCAAAAATTCAAAATAAGGAACATTAAATATCTTTGAAAAAGACTCGTTTCCACTTGTAAGTGTATCTACCATATATGAAGATGTTTTAAATGGTAAATCTTGCCAATATAGTATAAGGTCTTTTAA
>JALTUB010000294.1 GCA_027047745.1 Sulfurimonas sp. | reverse complement strand
GCAGAAGATGCTTATTATCAAAAACAAAAAAATGTTTTGTACAAACCCAGAAATTATCCTGCATTACAAAGCATAGAAGAGTTGAGGCTTATAAAAGGCGTGGATGATTTAAGTCAAAAACAATTTGATACACTCAAAACATATCTTTACTATTCCTCAAATAGTACATCTATTGATCTGGCACTTGTAGATCCCTATCTTTTTTCAAAACTATTACATGTAAATAAGCAGACGGCACAGAAGATAATAAGCTATAAATATAATAATTATGCAAAATTTATTAATATTTTAGATAAAAATAGTTATTACAACGATAATTATATGGGGGTTGCACTCTCCTTTCATATTTTGATAAAAATAAAAGTAAAAGTTGGTAAAGCAGTGGTGTTTCTCGAAACATTTATGGATTTTAAAAAAAATAATCCAAGAAGCATAATGACAGATAAATATATAATCTATTAAGTATTTATCTGATACAATAAATATGTTTAGAAGTTATAAAGGGAGTTGATGAATAGACTTATCGTGCAACTATTACTTAAATATGGAGTTTTAAAAGTTATTCCTGCACAAGAGAGTTTTTTTGAAGTATCCTTATTGAACAAAAAAATAAAACTATCCCCAGAGTTAATCCAACTCAATTATGCAAAACTTTCGCCTATACCCGATCCTGAAATAATAAGCTACAAAGAAAAAAATACCATTTATTTATGGTTCTTAAAAAAACAAAAAAGAGATGAGAAGATACTAATTCCAGAATCTTTTTTGATTTACAAAGCACTATCAAATAAACAAGATGGTGTTTTTATCTTTAAAACAGAACCAAAACAAGTTTATATAATAAAAAATAAGATACTTCAAACCACATTTATCTCTTACGAAGATATTGATTCACCTAGTATAAATATAGCAAAAGATGAGTATGATCTTGAGTTTTTGGAAATTGTTGATGCAAAGACTTATAATAAAATACTTCAAAGTGAGATAGATAACCTTACGATTAAGGATTTGTTTGCTTTTATTCAGGTTAGCTTAGATAAGGAAAATATAAAACATTTTATCATACAAAGACTTACTTATCCTATTGTTTCACTATTTTTTATTTAT
>JALTUB010000293.1 GCA_027047745.1 Sulfurimonas sp. | reverse complement strand
AATTTTTTCTTGACTTTTTAGAGTCATATAGTGGTGCAAGAATAGCAACTGCAGCCGTTGAACCAGGTGGTGTTCGCTATGGTTTGCAAGAAAATATGTTAGATGAACTGCAACTTGCTCTTGATAAATTTGATACTACAAAAGATGATATTAAATCAATCTTTATAAAAAATCCAACTATGAGAATGCGTGCTACAAAACAAGGCATTATCACACCAAAAGAGGTTGAAGAGTATTCACTTTGTGGAGTTGTAGCAAGGGCTAGTGGAGTGAAAGTTGATGTACGACTCGATGAGCCTTATGCTGCTTATGATAAGATAGATATGGATTATATTACACAAAAAACTGGCTCTGCAAATGATAGACTTGTGAATCTTTTTGAAGAGCTTGAACAGTCGGTAGATATTATAAAACAAGCGAAAAAACATATAGAAGAGTGTATCACCTCAGGAGAATTTAACCCAACAAAAGATCACATGGTAAAAGTGCCTAAAAAACTTCCAGCAGGAGAAGCTATCAGTCGCGTAGAGTGGTCAAGAGGGGAAGTGTTGATGCACTTAGTCACAAAAGAAAAAGCCACTTCACCATATAGACTTAAGATGAAAGCCCCAAGTTTTAACCATACTATGATGTTAGATAAATTATTAAGAGGGCAAACCCTCTCAGACATTCCACTTGTATTTGGCAGTTTATATATCTGTCAAGGCGATTTGGATAGGTAGGAGTAGCTTATGGAGATGATTTTAAATATTGTAGTTTTTCCAGGGATATTTTATGTCCTTTTATGGACTGTTGCTCTGTTTTGGTTTTTTAGAAAGTTTATGGCAGCACTTCATAAAAGAGTTGGCCCTAGTTTTAATGGCCCTGCTGGGAGTTACCAAACACTTTTTGACTTGAGTAAACTTTTAACCAAAGAGAGTATTACCCCTGATGGTGTAAATCCTTATCTTTTTTCTTTGATGCCCATACTTGCAGCAACAATCGCTATACTTCCAACGGCTGTTATTCCATGGACTGAATATACAAGCGTAGTGAAAAGCGAATACTCTTTACTAGCACTTGTTGTTCTCATAGGGGTAGAGCCTTTTTTACTTTTTTTAACAGGTTTTGG
>JALTUB010000292.1 GCA_027047745.1 Sulfurimonas sp. | reverse complement strand
AAGTATTGGAAAACCAGCCTAACTCATTTAAACTTTTACATCTTGTAATATGATGCTCTCTAATTACATCAATAAACTCAATGGGTTCATTCGCCACTTTCCATACTATGTCACTACTGCCTCTTTTTTTAACAAGTTTCTTTCTATAAAATGGGATACTACCTAATTTTTGAGCTTCATCAAAATACAAAGGCATGTATGCCTCATATTTTCTCATCATTTCTTTCGCAACATCTCTAAACTCTTTAAAATCAACATTAAGTATTTTACATAGTGGTTTAAAATCATTTGGCCGGATTTTCTCTTGTTTGCCATTTATAGTTAATCTTGATTCATACCCCTTATTACTATCATAGCATCCAGTACATGCAACATCATACAAAGGAGCAAAAAGTACTTTATTGTTATCATATATTAAGGAGAGATTTTTACTATGTAAATCTTCATGAACAATAATTATAGAATATAAATAGTGACGAAGAAGAGCCATCCTCTCTTTGGGAGAAATAAGCTCTTTTGCTATTCTCTTAAACATCTTTTCACTTGTTGTATCGTATTTACTCTCACTTCTAAGACCAAGAAAAACTGCAAAGCATGACTTAGCAAATCTATTTGTGCCTAATCTATCAAATCTTTTAACGATATAGTGATACTCTTCATCCGCATCTCTTTTAACTATCGCACTATAAGGGGCATTTAGTCCAAGTTCATTTTTAGCAAAAGAGATATGCAAGTGTTCGTTAAGAGAAATATGAGGGAAGTAATGCTCACTCTCTTTGTTTGACTTTAATTTTGAAAATGGTTTAAATATATATTCATGTGAGCTATCCTTAGTAATAATAACTCTATTCTCAAAATCTATATTTACAAGTCTTTTATACTGAAATCCACTAATACCATGAGATTGAATCATCTGCAATTTTGAGAGATCATATGCTTCTGGAAATATTTCAGCATCTCCCATATCAATCTTAAAGCCCTCAAATAGATTAATCTTACTGTTAGTGCCTAATATCTCATCGAGATTATTTAAATAACCTGTAGCCATCTCTTCGTCTATATAACATTTCTCTTTAGTCTTAGCAAAACATAAATCACCAATATTATCATC
>JALTUB010000291.1 GCA_027047745.1 Sulfurimonas sp. | reverse complement strand
GCAACAGAACTTGCACTTTTAGCAGGAGCAGATAGAGTTGAGGGGACACTTTTGAGTAATGGTGAGAGAACTGGCAATGTTGATATTATCACTCTTGCTCTTAACATGACCACTCAAGGTATAGACTCAAAACTAGACTTTTCTAATGTTGATAAAGTATTAGAGGTAGTTGAGAGATGTACAGAGATAGCTACTCATGTCCGTCATCCTTATGTTGGAGAGCTTGTATATACGGCTTTTTCTGGCTCTCATCAAGATGCTATAAACAAAGGTCTTGCATATCAAAAAGCAAGGGAAGATGAATTTTGGGAAGTTCCTTACTTACCTATTGACCCTAATGATGTTGGTAGAACTTACGAGAGTGTTATTCGTATAAATTCTCAATCAGGAAAAGGTGGAGTAGCTTACATCTTAGAGAAAAACTATGGTTATCAACTTCCAAAAACCATGCATCCTGAGATTGGTCGCATTGTTCAAGCTATAACTGACAAAGAGGGAAGAGTTTTAGAACCAAAAGAGATTCTGGATATTTTTGAAAATACATATTTTAACGATAAAGGAAGTTTAAAATTTATAAACGCAACACTATCTTCAAAAGATGGCGTATCATTAGCTACTATAAAATATACTCATGATGGTAAAGAGATTGAAGCTCAAGGAAGTGGCAATGGACCTATTGACGCTTGTAAAAATGCTTTAAGAAAAGAGTATGAAAATGATTTTACTCTTAAATCTTATTCTGAGCATTCATGTGGAGATAAAAGTTCAGCAAAAGCAATAGCGTATATTGAGATTCAGACAAACAACACTCTATCTTGCTTTGGTGTTGGCTCTGATAACAATATAACTATCGCTTCGATTAAAGCTATGTTTTGTGCTATAAATAGAGCTTTTTCTCAAGAATAGGCGTTTATCTTCGCCTTCTTCCTCCACCATTTCCACCACGAGGCTTATTTCTTGAGCCTCTATTTCCACCCATATTTATAGGCTCTGCCTTGATACTTGGGTCTGGTTTAAAACCTTTTAGCCAAACTTTCGGTATATCCTTTTTTATCAACTTTTCAATATTTCTTAAAAACTCATCTTCATCAACACAAACAAGGCTTATAGCTTCACC
>JALTUB010000290.1 GCA_027047745.1 Sulfurimonas sp. | reverse complement strand
TTTTATCAAAAAAAACAGCACAAAACGCACTAAAAGATATTTTTGAGTCTCGAAATTACTTCCTCACATGATGTGAGGATAATTAATGATGATTATGCAATAAGATTGGCTAGCGAAGTCTCGAAATTACTTCCTCACATGATGTGAGGATAATTTACATAAATGTAAAAACGTTAAAGTAGCATAAAATTGTCTCGAAATTACTTCCTCACATGATGTGAGGATAATTTGCAGCTATTATTCAATTACTAAAAGGAGAAAAAGAAAGTCTCGAAATTACTTCCTCACATGATGTGAGGATAATCAGAAAAAAAGCTAGGTTGGAAAGGGTCAATAGTTCTGTCTCGAAATTACTTCCTCACATGATGTGAGGATAATCAGTTATGGAAATATTAATCCCCCCCCCTAGCGTCTCGAAATTACTTCCTCACATGATGTGAGGATAATTCAAAAGAAAATCTCTCTCTTCGTCCAATAAATTGTCTCGAAATTACTTCCTCACATGATGTGAGGATAATTCAAAAGAAAATCTCTCTCTTCGTCCAATAAATTGTCTCGAAATTACTTCCTCACATGATGTGAGGATAATTTGCTTCAATTGATAAAATGGTACATGGAATTCTACGGTCTCGAAATTACTTCCTCACATGATGTGAGGATAATATTATTCTCTTGATAGAGATCGAAAAGAAGATAGATATAGTGTCTCGAAATTACTTCCTCACATGATGTGAGGATAATAATAGTAAGTCCTGAACTAGAAATAGCAGGCATATTGTCTCGAAATTACTTCCTCACATGATGTGAGGATAATCGAAGCTTAATGGACATATGTCTAGTAAGACTTCTAAGAGTCTCGAAATTACTTCCTCACATGATGTGAGGATAATATGTCAGAGGTATTATAGATGAGAGCATTAAGTCTCGAAATTACTTCCTCACATGATGTGAGGATAATTTGAACAACTAAAACCATTTATTTGGGGTATGATTAGTCTCGAAATTACTTCCTCACATGATGTGAGGATAATAGCCTAAAATAGCTATGTTTGCAGATGAGAGCATAACACTCTTCCTCTTTTATTTCCCTAAAATAAAGCTTTTACTCTAAAAGTTCGCA
>JALTUB010000289.1 GCA_027047745.1 Sulfurimonas sp. | reverse complement strand
AGAGATTAACTGTGCAGACAACAGTCGCTTATGATGAAGAGATATTAAAGATAGTTCGCTACTGGATACCCCATATTAAGATTATTGAGCCGTATGAGCTTGATGAAAAACTAAGAGAAGAGTTGTCCTCTTATTTGCATACATAAAGAGAATATGCTATAATGTATGTATAAAAATAATACATACTATCAAAGGAGTAGAAGATGGGTACTCTAACTGTTCGTAAAAATTTTAAATTCGATAAAGAACTTGTAGATAAAGTTGGCAATATTCTGCAAGAGCAAAACCTTAACTTTACACAACTGCTGACACACTACTTTCAGGCTATAGTTAAAGAACCTGAGCTTATTGAGGCGATAGAGAAAAAATCAAAACAAAGAACTGGAAAGTTTATAGGGATGCTTGATGGTGTAATAGGCACTACCGATTATAAAGAGATGAAAAAGAGCTATAATGAAAATCTTGCTTGATGCCAATATATGCTTAGACTTGCTTGACACTTCACGACCAACTTCCAAAAGAAGTGTAGAGTGGTATCTTGCCAACAAAGACAACGAAGAGTATGAGTTCTTTTTTTCAGGGGATTTCATTACTACTTTTTATTATGTACTCACAGAAAAAAGAAAGTACGATTCCAAAGCAACACTTTTAGCTATAGAGGCACTCAGTGAGGAGATAGTTCCGCACTATATCGTACATAATGACTTTACAAATGCAAAAGAAGCATTCTTTAATAACCTATGTGAGGACTTTGAAGACCTGCTTATACTGAGTAGTGCTTCTTGCATAGATGCAAAACTCTTTGTAACAAATGATAAAAAACTATTACAATTAGGTAAATATCAAAATATAAAGATAGTCACACCCTAAAACGAACCAACCTTTCGCCTCACTATTCTATACTTTCTTCAGAAATACAAAATAGGAGAAAGATGATGTTAGTAAGACTATTAATCGGTGGCGTTACATTGGCGGCGGCTGGATATGCAGCAAAAGAGTATTGTGAAGAAAATGGGTGTCCATGGGATGATGAAATCACGCCTTCGCCAAGCTATGAGCATAAGCAAGAGAAAGAGCCAGAAGAGAAAGTAAGCTATGAAAAGGCACTTGACTTTCATAA
>JALTUB010000288.1 GCA_027047745.1 Sulfurimonas sp. | reverse complement strand
TATACTCTTGTAAAATCTCATCCCTTGCATTAGTAGCTCCAAAAAGTTCTTTTCTTTGTGCATCTCCCCCACTATTTTTCCCCTCAGCAGGTGAGAAAAGTATCTTTAGCATAAAAAATCCTTGTAATGATTATCTATCATTATAGTATCTAAAAAGCATTATATTGTAGTAGAAATACACTACAAATGTAGAAAATTAAACTAAAAAAAGACAATTTTTAAAAGTTAAAGGAAAAACTCTTGACATTAAATATATTTTGCACTATAATTCTGACTCAATTTCGATGCCGACATAGCTCAGTTGGCTAGAGCAGCTGATTTGTAATCAGCAGGCCCGGGGTTCAAATCCTCGTGTCGGCACCATTGAAATTTGAATATTAGAAACAGTGTTAGACCAGATAAGACATTTTTAAAATGTAAAAGTGGTGGGATAGTCAAGTGGCCAACGACGGCAGACTGTAAATCTGCTCCCTATGGGTTCGGAGGTTCGACTCCTCCTCCCACCACCATCAATGAAGCTGCGGGTGTAACTCAGTGGCTAGAGTTCCTGCCTTCCAAGCAGGCTGTCGAGGGTTCGAATCCCTTCACCCGCTCCATTGAACAAAATCGTCTGGAAGCTGAAGTACAATTAACTACTTACTTCAAATAAACCTATATGATATTTTATATAAATAACTATATAGTCAATTCTAATCACAAAAAAACTAATATTAAGATAAATAAAGAATTATTCAATTATTGCTTGTTTAAACACTTGTGCTCTCGTGGCTCAGGGGTAGAGCACTTCCTTGGTAAGGAAGAGGCCGGCGGTTCAAATCCGCTCGTGAGCTCCATAAAACAATAAATATGTTTTAATTAAGCAATAATTGAATGATTTTTGGGTATAATTCCATTTCAATTCAAAATATAACTAGGAGACCACCTATGGCAAAAGAAAAGTTTGAACGCAATAAACCGCATGTTAACATCGGTACTATTGGACACGTTGACCACGGTAAAACAACACTAACAGCTGCAATTACTGCAGTATTGGCAGTAACAAATGATGCAGAACTTATGGACTATGATGCAATCGATAATGCTCCAGAAGAAAGAGAGCGTGGTATTACAATCGCTACTTCACATGTTGAGTATGAGACTGATAATCGTCACTATGCACATGTTGACTGTCCAGGTCACGCAGATTATGTTAAAAACATGATTACTGGTGCTGCACAAATGGATGGTGCTATTCTTGTTGTTTCTGCAGCGGATGGCCCAATGCCACAAACTCGTGAGCACATTCTTCTTTCTAAGCAAGTTGGTGTACCTTACATCGTTGTTTTCATGAACAAAGAAGATATGGTTGATGATGAAGAGTTAATGGAATTAGTAGAGATGGAAATCCGTGAACTACTTGACATGTATGACTTCCCAGGTGACGATACTCCAATCACAGCTGGATCAGCTCTTAAAGCTCTTGAAGAAGCAAAAACTGGTACTCTTGGTGAGTGGTCTGATAAGATTATAGCACTTATGGCTACTGTTGATGAGTATATTCCTGAACCAGTTCGTGAAACTGATAAAGATTTCTTAATGCCTGTTGAAGATGTTTTCTCAATTTCTGGTCGTGGTACAGTTGTTACTGGCCGTATCGAGCGTGGTATTGTTAAGATTGGTGATACAGTTGAAATCGTAGGTGTTAGAGATACTCAAACAACTACAGTTACAGGTGTTGAAATGTTCCGTAAAGAGATGGATGAAGGTGTTGCAGGTGATAACTGTGGTGTTCTTATTCGTGGTATAGATAAAGATGCTGTTGAGCGTGGTCAAGTACTATGTAAGCCAGGTTCAATTACTCCTCATACAACATTTACTGCTGAGATTTATGTACTAAGTAAAGATGAGGGTGGTCGTCATACTCCATTCTTTAATGGTTACCGTCCACAATTCTATGTTCGTACAACAGATGTTACAGGTGCAATCACTTTACCAGAAGGTACTGAGATGGTTATGCCAGGTGATAATGTAAGCATTACTGCTGAACTTATCCATCCAATTGCAATGGAAAAAGGTACTAACTTTGCTATCCGTGAGGGTGGTAGAACAGTTGGTGCTGGTGTTGTTGCAGAGATCATTAAATAAGTCGCTTTTGCGATTTATTTAATCCTTTAAAAGGTTTATAAAATGAGAGAAGCAATTCACTTAGGTTGTGAGAAATGTACTAGACGAAATTATCACACAACTAAGAATAAAAAAATTCATACTGAAAAATTTTCAGTAAAAAAATACTGTAAATTCTGTAGAGAACATACAGTACACAAAGAGATGAAACTGTAATAACACTTTTAAGGCACTAGTGCCGTTGGGCTTCCTGCCGAAGGAAACCTAGCGTTAGCGTAGATACTGGAATTACTTCCAATATCGTAACTATTTAGTAAAGGTGCCCTAAAATTATGAAATAATTTTAGGCGCATAGCTCCAATGGTAGAGCACCGGATTCCAAATCCGGGTGTTGCGGGTTCGAGTCCCCCTGTGCCTGCCACCATATATTATTAATGAAGCTACTATAGGCTTTATTTATAATAAATGATAAATATTTTAGGAAAAAGATAAATGGATTTAAGTAAACATATACATAATGCAAAGTTAGAGTTAAGTAAGGTTATCTTTCCTACAAAAGGTCAGGTAAAACAAGCTTACATAGCTGTGATTGTTGTTGTTACTGCGGTGGCTGCATTTTTAGCTTTAGTTGACTTGATAATGTCATCAATAGTTTCAACGATATTAGGTTAGGGAGTAGGTATGGCACAAGAATGGTATTCAATACAGACTTACGGTAGTGATAGACAAGTTAGAGATGCAATCTTTAATATGATTGAGGAGATGGGTCTTGAGGAATTTATTACTGAAGTTATAGTTCCTACTGAGGATGTTATAGAAATAAAAGATGGTAAAAAGAAAGTATCTGAGAGATCTCTTTACTCAGGATATGTTTTTGCAAAAATGGAACTTAATACTGAGATTCAACATCTTATTCAATCAGTTCCAAAGGTGTCTGGTTTTATTGGTGAAGCAAATGTACCAACACCTTTAAGTGAGCATGACATCAATGTTATCTTGGATCGTGTTAATAATCGTGCTGCACCAAAACCAAAAGTATTTTTTGACGATGGTGAAACTGTTCGTATTATAGACGGACCATTTGCTAACTTTACAGGTACAGTTGACGAGTATGATTTAGAACATGGTACACTAAAACTTAATGTATCTATTTTTGGAAGAGCTACTCCAGTAGATATTTCATTCTCTCAAGTAGAAAAAATAATATAAATTTAAATTCAGAAAAAAGGAAATAAAATGGCAAAAAAAGTCATGGATTATATCAAGCTACAAATTGAAGCTGGTAAAGCTAACCCAGCACCACCAGTAGGACCAGCACTAGGACAACGAGGTGTTAATATCATGGAATTTTGTAAGTCTTTCAATGAAAAAACTAAAGATAAAATGGGATTTAAAGTTCCTGTTGTTATTACTGTTTACAATGATAGAAGTTTTTCTTTTATTACTAAACAACCACCTGCATCTGCACTTCTTATGAAAGCTGCTGGACTTAAAAAAGGCACTGATAACCCGATCAAGAACAAAGTTGGAAAGATTACTCGTGCTCAACTTATGGAAGTAGTTAATCAAAAGATTGAAGACTTAAATACTGATGATCTTGAAATGGCTGCTAATACTTTAGCTGGTTCAGCTCGTTCAATGGGTATAGATATAGTAGATTAATCTATAAAATCATCGACCACAATGATTTAAAATTATGTGGCAGAATTAACATGGAGATTTGTAATGAGTAAAAGATATAAACAATTATTAGAAAAAATTGATAATACAAAATCATATGGAGTTGTAGAAGCTTCTGCAACACTAAAAGATTTAAAAAGTGCAAAATTTGACGAAACTGTTGAAATTGCTATGAATTTAAATGTAGATCCTCGTCATGCTGACCAAATGGTTCGTGGTGCGATTGTGCTTCCTCATGGAACTGGTAAAACAGTTCGTGTTGCTGTATTTGCAAAAGGTGCTAAAGCTGATGAAGCTAAAGCTGCTGGTGCTGATATAGTTGGTACTGATGACTTAGTCGCACAAATCAAAGAAGGAATTTTCAATTTTGATGTTGTTGTTGCTGCACCTGATTGTATGGGACTTGTTGGACAAATCGGTCGTATTTTAGGGCCAAAAGGTTTGATGCCTAACCCTAAGACTGGAACTGTTACACCAGATGTTGCTAAAGCTGTTAACAATGTTAAAGGTGGTCAAGTTGCATTTAGAGTAGATAAAAAAGGAAATATCCATGCAGGTATTGGTAAATCCTCTTTTGATGCAGATAAAATTGCTGAAAACTTAAATGCTTTTATTGTTGCTATTAACAAGCAAAAACCAGCTTCTGCAAAAGGTCGCTATATTAAAAATGCGGTTCTTAGTTTAACTATGAGTCCTGCAGTAAAACTTGATTTAGTAGAGTTAGCAGACATTAAATAGACGCTTTTTGCGTTTATTTAAACTAAAATTTTTATTTTGTGATATTTGTATCTTAAAATAAAGATTTTTAAGTTATTTTGAAAATCTGAAATTACTTGGACTAAAGATAGTTGGGGGTATCTACCGTGTTGGTAGTGAGCTTAATCGAGCCTTTCTCGCCCCTCTTGAAGTTATGTCTGGAAAGGAGAAATATATGTTAAAGTCAAAAAAAGCTGAAGTTATTGCTGATTTAACATCTGCGTTTGAAAACACAACTGCTGTAGTTATATGTGACTATAAAGGTTTAACTGTTGACAAACTTGAAGTGTTAAGAAAAGCGGCTCGTGCAAAAGACACAAGTGTTCAGGTTGTAAAGAATACTTTAGCAACTATCGCATTAAATAATGCTGGTATGAATGGTATTGAAATCAAAGATACAAATATTTTTATTTGGTCTGATGATGTTATCTCTGCTGCAAAAATATCTGCAGATTTTGCTAAAGATAATGAACAATTTGTTATTAAAGCTGGTTACTTAGATAAAGAACCTGCAGATATAGCGAAAATCGAAGCATTTGCTAAACTTCCTGGTCGTGAAGAACTTCTTGGTATGCTTGCTGCTACTTGGATGGCTCCAATCACAAATATGGCTGTTGGAATCGACGCACTTCGTCAAAAGAAAGAAGAAGAGGAAGCTTAAGCTTTTCTCTTATATAAAAATATAAATATAAAAGGATTACACATGGCTGTAACTAAAGAAGACGTATTAGAATTTATCTCAGGATTATCTGTTCTTGAACTTTCTGAACTTGTTAAAGAATTTGAAGAAAAATTTGGTGTATCTGCACAACCTGTCGCTGTTACTGGTGGCGCTGTAGCTGGTGAAGCTGCTGCTGAACAAACTGAATTTGATGTAGTTCTTACTGATGTTGGTGCTAAGAAAATTGGTGTTATTAAAGCTGTTCGTGCTCTTACAGGTCTTGGACTTAAAGAAGCAAAAACTGCTTGTGAAGAGTTACCATCTACAATCAAAGAGGGTGTAGATAAAGATGCTGCCGAAGAAGCTAAAGCTGCTTTAGAAGAAGCTGGTGCATCTGTAGAAGTTAAATAATTCTGCGCTAAAGCGCGATGTAGAAAAAGAACTAAATTCTTTTTCTGCGTTACCTTAACTTATTTTTTGGGCGCTTTTGTGAAGAGAAAATTTCTCTCCTCACAAAAGTGCCCTTATGTCGTTTATAAGCACTAGAAAAAACGAGCTCTCTAAAGAGCCTCATAAAATCATTCAAGGACGCTTGAATTGATACTAATTACTTAGCAAGGTCAACATATGTTAAACACTTTATACTCCGGAAATCGTCTTCGTGTAGATTTTTCTAAAACTCCTCAAGCTATAGAAGTACCAAACTTACTGCAACTACAACAAAGTTCTTATGATAAATTTTTAATGCTTGATGCTAAAGATAGAACTGCTAGTGGTATTGAAAATGTATTTCAATCTGTATTCCCTATTCATGATGTTCAAAATAGATTGAGCGTTGAATATATTGGTAGTGAAGTAGCCAATCCTAAATACACTGTTCGTGAATGTATGGAAAGAGGTCTTACTTATGCTGTAAGTCTTAGGATGAAAACTCGCCTTGTTCTTTGGGATAGAGATGAAAATACTAAAGAAAAACTTGGTGTAAAGGATATTAAAGAACAGAGTATCTTTGTTCGTGATATTCCTCTAATGACTGATAGAACTTCTTTTATCATTAATGGTGTTGAGCGTGTTGTTGTAAATCAACTTCACCGTTCACCAGGTGTTATTTTTAAAGAAGAAGAGTCAACTACAGCAGGTAATAATTATATATACACAGGACAAATTATTCCTGACCGTGGTTCATGGTTATACTTTGAATATGATCCTAAAGATATTTTATACATGAGAATTAATAAGCGTCGTAAAGTTCCTGTAACAATTATGTTCCGTGCTTTAGGTTACTCTAAACAAGATATTTTAAAACTATTTTACCCTATTCAAACTATTAATGTAGAAGATAGCAAGTTTACTATGGATTTTGATCCTAAAAATTACTCTTCTCGTATATCTTATGACTTGTTAGATACAGATGGAAAAGTTCTAGTAAATGCAGGCAAAAGACTATCAGCTAAAAAAGGTCAAAAACTTCTTGATGATGGTATTAAAACTGTTGAATATCCATTGGAAATATTGCTTGATCGTTATTTAGCAGAGCCTATTATCGACCCTGAGACAGGAGAAATTCTTTTTGACACTATGACTCATATTGATGAGACAAAATTGAAAAAATTATCTGAACTTGGTGTAAATGAATTTAAAATTGCAAATGATTTGGCTGATGGTGTTGATAGCTCAATTATCAATGCATTTAATGCTGATGCAGATTCACTTAAATTACTTAAGCAAACTGAAGAGATTGAAGATGAAAATGATTTATCTGCAATTCGTATATACAAAGTTATGCGTCCTGGTGAACCAGTTACTAAAGAGGCTGCTAAAATATTTGTAAATCAACTTTTCTTTGATCCAGAGAGATATGACCTAACAAAAGTTGGTCGTATGAAAATGAATCATAAACTTGATATGGATATACCTGAGTATATTACAGTTTTAACACATGAAGATATAATCGAATCAGTTAAATATGTTATCAAAGTTAAAAATGGTCAAGGTCATATTGATGATAGAGATCACTTAGGAAATCGCCGTATTCGTTCAATCGGTGAGCTTTTAGGAAATGAATTACATAATGGTCTTATTAAGATGCAAAAAGCAATTCGTGATAAATTAGCAACTATGAGTGGTCCAATGGCTGAGATAATGCCACATGATTTAATCAACTCAAAAATGATAACTTCAACGATTATGGAGTTTTTCTCTGGTGGACAACTTTCTCAGTTTATGGATCAAACAAATCCACTATCAGAAGTTACTCATAAGCGTCGTTTATCGGCTCTTGGTGAAGGTGGACTTGTTAAAGAGCGTGCTGGGTTTGAAGTGCGTGATGTTCACCCAACTCATTATGGTCGTATTTGTCCAATTGAGACTCCAGAGGGTCAAAATATTGGTCTTATCAATACTCTTGCTACTTACTCAAAAGTAAATGAGCATGGATTTATCGAAGCTCCATATAGAGTTATGAAAGATGGTAAAATCACTTCTGAGGTTATCTATCTAACTGCTACTCAAGAAGAGGGCGTTATGATTGCAGCAGCTTCAAATAAAATTGATGCAGATAATAACTATGTTGAAGAGTTGATTGCAGTTCGTCAAGATGGTGAGATTATTTTACGCCCATCTACTGACTGTGAATATGCTGACCTTTCATCTCATATGGTTGTTGGTGTTGCAGCTTCACTTATTCCATTCCTTGAACATGATGATGCTAACCGTGCACTTATGGGTTCAAACATGCAACGACAAGCAGTTCCTCTTATGAAGCTAAATGCTCCAATGGTCGGAACAGGTGTTGAAAAACTTGTTGCGCGTGACTCTTGGGAGTGTGTAAAAGCAAAACGAGCCGGTACTATTGAAAAAGTTGATGGTAAACATATCTATGTAATGGGTGAAGATGATGGAGAAATCTATATTGACTACTATCCTTTACAAAAAAACCTTAGAACTAACCAAAATACTTCTTTTACTCAAAAACCAACTGTAAATGTTGGAGAAAAAGTAGCTAAAGGGCAAATTATTGCCGATGGTCCAAATATGGATAAGGGAGAACTAGCTCTTGGTGTTAATGCTATGGTAGCGTTTATGCCATGGAATGGTTATAACTATGAAGATGCTATTGTTATCTCAGAGAGATTAATTCGTCAAGATGCTTTTACCTCTGTTCATGTTTATGAAAAAGAGATAGAAGCTAGAGAGCTTAAACATGGTGTTGAAGAGATTACTCGTGATATTCCAAATGTTCGTGATGATGAACTTTCACATCTTGATGAATCAGGTATTGTTAAAATCGGTACAACTGTTAGTGGTGGTATGATTTTGGTTGGTAAAGTTTCTCCAAAAGGTGAAGTTAAACCGACTCCTGAAGAGCGTCTTCTTCGTGCAATTTTTGGTGAAAAAGCAGGTCATGTTATAAATAAATCATTGTACTGTCCACCATCAATGGAAGGTGTTGTTGTAGATATAAAAATATTTACAAAAAAAGGTTATGACAAAGACCCTCGCGCTCTTGAACTTGAAAAAGAAGAGAGAGATTATCTTGAGAGAGAGCATTACGATAGACTTATCATGATTGATAAAGAAGAGATGTTAAGAGTTACAAAACTGCTTACTCGTGAGGCTCTATTATCAGATATTAAAGTTGGCGAAACAGAGTACAAAGCTGGTGATATTATAAATGGTGAAGATTTAGTAAATGTAAATCGTTTTGCTATGAATGCTATTGTAAAATCATTTAGTGAAGAGATTCAAAATGAGTATAACAAAACTAAAAACTACTTCCAAAAAGAGAAGAGAGTTTTTAGAGATGAGCATGAAGAGAAACTAAATATTTTAGAAAAAGATGACATCCTTCCAAATGGTGTTGTTAAGTATGTTAAGATTTATATAGCTACTAAACGACAACTAAAAGTTGGTGATAAAATGGCTGGTCGTCATGGAAACAAAGGTATCGTTTCTATTATCGTTCCTGAAGTTGACATGCCTTATATGGAAGATGGAAGAAGTGTAGATGTTTGTCTGAACCCACTAGGTGTACCTTCTCGTATGAATATCGGTCAGGTTTTAGAGATGCACCTTGGTATGGCAGGTCGTGAACTTGGTAACCAAATACAAGAGCAGTTTGATACTAAGCAAAAAGATTTTATTGATAATCTTAGAGCTAAAATGATCTCTATCGCAGATGTTGCAGGACTAATGAATGCTGTTGAAGTAATCGGTGCCATGAATGATGAGAAATTTTTAAGATATGCACGAGATTGGGCAAAAGGTGGAGTTCGCTTTGCTACACCAATCTTTGAGGGTGTTAATCAAGCTGAGTTTGATAAACTATTTGAACTTGCAAAGATGGATGTTGATGGTAAAACTGTTGTTTACAACGGTATGACAGGTGAAAAGATAAAAGAGCGTGTAAATGTTGGATATATGTACATCCTTAAACTACATCACTTGGTTGATGAAAAAATTCATGCTCGTTCAACTGGACCATACTCTTTAGTGACGCAACAACCAGTTGGTGGTAAAGCACTATTTGGTGGTCAAAGATTTGGAGAGATGGAAGTTTGGGCCCTTGAAGCCTATGGAGCTTCTGCAGTTTTAAAAGAGATGTTAACAATCAAATCAGATGATGTTGAAGGGCGTGTTCGTGCGTATAAAGCTATCACTAAAGGTGAGCTTATACCAGCATCAGGTATTCCTGAAACACTATTTGTACTAACAAAAGAGCTACAAGCACTTGCTCTTGATGTAGATATTATGGACGAGGTGGAAGACGATGAGTAAATTAGTACCAGTAGAAGTAACAGAAGATCACAGACCAAAAGATATAAAACAGTTACAGTTTCGCCTTGCATCACCTGAGAAGGTAATGTCTTGGAGTCATGGTGAAGTAAAAAAGCCAGAAACTATTAACTACCGTACTCTTAAACCAGAAAGAGACGGGCTTTTTTGTGCAAAAATATTTGGACCTGTAAGAGATTATGAGTGTCTTTGTGGAAAGTACAAAAAGATGCGTTATAAAGGCGTTGTATGTGAAAAATGTGGAGTTGAAGTAACTTCTACAAAAGTTCGTCGTAACCGTATGGGACACATTGAACTTGTAACTCCTGTTGCACATATTTGGTATGTTAGCTCTTTACCATCTCGTATTGGTACTCTTTTAGGTATCAAAATGAAAGACCTTGAGCGTGTTTTATATTATGAAGCATACATTGTAGAATCAGGTGGAGAAGCTTACTATGAAGCAGAAGCAAAAACACCAGTAACGCAGTATGATGTTTTAAATGAAGAACAGTACAGAACTTTAGTACAAAGATTTGATGCACTTGGATTTAAAGCTCGAATGGGTGGAGAAGTTATTCGTGATTTACTAGATTCTATAGATTTAGTTGACCTTTTTACTAACTTAAAAGAAGCTCTTGGTGAGACAAAATCTGAAGCTAAGAAAAAAACTATTAACAAGCGTCTTAAAGTTATTGAGTCATTTTTAAATAGTGGAAATAATCCTGCATGGATGATGTTAACTGTTTTACCAGTTCTTCCACCAGATTTAAGACCACTTGTATCACTTGATGGTGGTAAGTTTGCTGTTTCAGATGTAAATGATTTGTATCGTCGTGTTATTAACCGTAATCAGCGTTTGAAGCGTTTGGTTGAACTTGAAGCTCCTGAGATTATTGTTAGAAACGAAAAAAGAATGCTTCAAGAGTCTGTTGATGCACTCTTTGACAATGGTCGTCGTGCAAATGCAGTAAAAGGTGCAAACAAGCGTCCTCTTAAATCACTTTCAGAGACTATCAAAGGTAAGCAAGGTCGTTTTAGACAAAACTTACTTGGTAAGCGTGTTGATTTTTCTGGTCGTTCTGTAATCGTTGTTGGACCATCTTTAACAATGGATCAGTGTGGATTACCTAAAAAAATGGCTCTTGAGCTATTTAAGCCACACTTGATTGCTAAACTTGAAGATAAAGGTTATGCAACTACAGTTAAAGCTGCTAAGAAGATGATTGAAGAAAAAACTAATGAAGTTTGGGAGTGTCTTGCTGAAATTGTTGATGGTTATCCAATCATGCTTAACCGTGCGCCAACACTTCATAAACTCTCTATTCAAGCATTCCACCCAAAATTGATTGATGGTAAAGCTATTCAGCTCCACCCTTTAGTTTGTGCTGCGTTTAATGCCGATTTCGATGGGGATCAAATGGCTGTCCATGTACCTTTATCTTCTGCTGCTATTGCAGAATGTAAAGTGCTTATGCTTGCATCTATGAATATTTTACTTCCAGCTTCTGGTAAAGCGATAGCTACACCTTCACAGGATATGGTTCTTGGAATCTACTATATTACCTTAGAGAAAAATGGTGTAAAAGGTTCAAATAAACTTTTTGCAAATGTAGATGAGATAAAAATCGCATTAGCACATGATGCTCTTGATATTCATGCAAAAATCAGAACTCGTGTAGATGGTCGTATCATCCAAACAACTGCAGGAAGAATGTTAGTTAAAGCTATATTACCAGAGTTTGTTCCTATTGAACTTTGGAACAGAGTCATGAAGAAAAAATATATCAATGAAGTAGTTGATTATGTACAAAAACATGGTGGTATCGGTATTACTGCTAGTTTTCTTGATTCTCTTAAAAATCTTGGATTTAAACAAGCAACAGAAGCTGGTGTTTCTATATCTGCTGATGATATTAGAATCCCTGATATGAAACAAGATAAAATTACTGATAGTAAAAATCGTGTTATTGAGATTCAAAAGCAGTTTGAAGCTGGTCTTTTAACTGAACAAGAAAGATACAACAAGATTATCGATGTTTGGACGGATACAAACAATACTCTAGCATCAGAAATGATGAAACTTGTACAAACTGATAAAGATGGGTTTAACTCTATTCATATGATGGCTGACTCTGGTGCTCGTGGTTCTGCTGCTCAAATCCGTCAGTTAGCTGGTATGCGTGGTCTTATGGCTAAACCTTCAGGTGATATTATTGAAACTCCAATTATCTCTAACTTTAAAGAGGGACTAAATGTAATAGAGTATTTTATCTCAACTCACGGTGCTAGAAAAGGTCTTGCCGATACAGCACTTAAAACAGCAAATGCTGGTTATCTTACTCGTAAACTTGTTGATGTTGCTCAAAATGTTAAGATTGTTGAACATGATTGTCATACTCATGAAGGTATTGATATTTCAGATATTCAAGATCAAAATACTTTGATAGAATCTTTAGAAGATAGACTAAATGGCCGTGTTTTAGCTGATGACATTATCGACCCTATATCAAATGAAATTCTTTTTTCAGAAGGTACTCTTTTAGATGAAGTTAGTGCTAAAGTTATCTCTGATGCAGGTATCAAATCAGCAAGAATAAGAACTCCAACAACATGTAAAAGTGCAGAAGGTGTTTGTGCTTTATGCTATGGTGTAAACTTGGCAACTGGACATATTGTTCGTACAGGTGAAGCCATCGGAATTGTTGCTGCACAATCAATCGGTGAGCCAGGAACACAGCTTACACTTCGTACATTCCATGTTGGTGGAACTGCTAGTTCAACTGCACAAGAGAGACAGATAGTAGCAGAGAAAGAAGGGTTTATCCGTTATTATAATTTAAAAACTTATAAGTCTAAAGAGGGTAAAAATATAGTTGCAAACAGAAGAAATGCAGCTATTTTACTTGTAGAGCCTAAAATCAAAGCACCATTTGATGGTAAGATCGAAGTTCAAACTATTCATGATGAAGTTTTAATATCCTTTGTTGGTGCAAAAGATACAGTTCGTTACTCTCTTCGTAAAAATGAGATAGCAAAACCAAATGAACTAGCAGGTGTTAGTGGACAGATAGAGGGTAAATACTATTTACCTTATGCTAATGGCACAGAAATTTCAGCTGATGATTCTATCGTTGAAAGTATTAAAGATGCTTGGAATGTTCCAGCTCGTATACCTTATGCATCAGAACTTTTAGTTGAAGATGGTGCTCCTGTTACTAAAAAGATTCTTGCAAAAGAAGATGGTAAGGTTAAGTATTTCTTACTAAAAGGTGACTATTTAGAAAGACATGAGGGCTTAAAAGCTGGTCATGAAGTGGATGAAAAAGGACTGTTTGCAACTGTTGTAGATGCAAACAATCGTGAAGCAATTCGTCACTATATAGCTCGTGGTTCAGTTCTTGTTGCAAATGATGATGATAGTGTAGATGCTTCTAGTGTTGTTGCTAAACCATCTAGTGATGAGTCTGTTGTGATAGCAGAGTGGGATCCATACTCTAATCCTATCATCTCTGAAGCAAATGGTGTTATCTCTTATGAAGATATTATTGTTGGGACAACTGCAA
>JALTUB010000287.1 GCA_027047745.1 Sulfurimonas sp. | reverse complement strand
TCAATAAATTTATCTCGTAAATCTTCAGGTTCAAGATAGAGTACACAAGCGTCCACGTATTTATCTCTCTCTTTCATACGATCTATTTTTATATCTCTAAAGAAAGCAACCATTTTGGCATGTCTGTTTTCTAAAATGGTTTTTTCCTGCTCAATGTTCGTCATAATGTCATTGACTTCCAAATCACCACTAAATATTTTTATAGCTTCGGCTAAATGCTCAGTGATACCGGCATAATCAACGATTAAACCATACTCTTTACCTGTTGCAGTTCTATTTACCCGTGAAATTGCCTGTAAGAGATTATGCTCTTTTAAAAGCTTATCAATATACATACATTGTACTATTGGAGCGTCATAGCCGGTGAGCAGCATATCACTTACAATGAGAATAGCTGTATTGTTATACTGTTGCTTGCCACCAAGTGTTTTATCTGCCTCGTCACCAAATGGAAGTTTAAAGTTCTCAATAGTCTCTTTTACCTTATCCTCTGGAGTTGCTAAGTCTCTAAATTCCTGCGGATCTTTTTTATGGTTAAAGCTCATAATCACTTTTGACTCAAAATTGTTTAAACCTTGCTCTTGAAGTTGCATAAAAGCTTTTTGGTATGCAATGGCTTGAGCACGATTATGACACACTAACATTGCTTTAAAACCATTAGGGTATATCTTATCTGTGTAATGATTAATAATATTTTTTGCTATCTCTTCAACTCTTCTGCGTGCAAGTAAAAATGAATCCAAGGAAGTAGCTTTACTTTTTAATTTTGCTTGTTTCTCTTCGCTTTCATGACCAAAAGAGGCTTTAAAGACTTCATTCATAAGATCTTTTTCAATGAAATACTCAGGCATACCGGTTTGATAACGGATCGCTAAAGTATTACCGTCTTCTACAGATTGTTTAATGGTATATTTATCAATATAATCACCACCATAAAACTCTCTGAGTGTTGATTTGCTCTCTTTATCTATTGGAGTACCTGTAAATGCGATAAACTTTGCATTGGGAAGGGCAGCTCTCATATATGCAGCTGTCATACCGCCTTGTGTTCTATGAGCTTCGTCAACAAGTACAAATATATTTTCTTTATTGCTTAGAACTTCTATATCTTTTGGATCTAGCCACTCTTCG
>JALTUB010000286.1 GCA_027047745.1 Sulfurimonas sp. | reverse complement strand
TTTTTTGGTTCAGATACTGACTGTAACTCAACCAATAAAAGCTAAAAATCTCTTTAAAATTACCATACTCATAAAATCATGATACTTACTACAATTAGGCTCTATCGCCCTTTATCGGGTGGTAGAGCTTTTTTTGTGAGTGGAAATAAAACTATTTTACAGCCATTTTTATACTCGGTATCACATTCTACAAAATAACCATTTTTTAAAGCAAGATTTTTTGCTATTGCTAATCCTAAGCCAAAACCACTTTTTACACGGTTTTTACTTTTATCGACTGTATAAAAAGCTTGGAAAATTTTCTCACACTCCTCGTCGATAATTCCTATGCCTGTGTCTTGCACTATCAGTGAATTATCTTTAAAAAAGAGAGTGATACTTCCACTTTCTGTAAATTTAGCACTATTGTTGAGTAGGTTGATGAGAATCTTTTTGAGGTCTATTTTAGTAAATTCAAGCGTATCATTTTCTTGTAGAGTATTGAGCAATTTTACTTCATTTTGTGGTTCTATCAAAACAAATATCTCTTCATCTAACATTTTTTTCAGTGCAATTTTCTCTTTTTTAACAACACTTTTCAAAGAGTGGATAAATGAAAGTACATCGCTAAGGAGTTCACTCATATAGTTTGTTTCAAGTTTGATTTTTACTAAAACTGTTGGGAGTTCTTTTTGAGAAATGAGTCCGTCTTCAATGGCTTCGATATTTCCAGCAATGATTGTTAAAGGCGTTCTAAAGTCATGAGCAAAAGAGCGAACCATCCATGTGAGTTCACTGTTCTTTTCTTTCAACTCATTGATGGAATTATCAAGTTGCATAGAGACATTATTGAGTATTTTATGAATATCAGCTACCTCTTTTATAGATTCATGAGTATCATAAACAGTAAAATCTTCATCAGCTATTTGCAACAGTCTTTTTTGGATAAATATAAATTTTTTAGAAAAGAAACTTCCCAATATATAGCTTAAAAAGGCGATAACAGGAAGTGTGAAAACGATGGTTATGACTATCTTTGAAAACATTTTCATACCGATAGGAACATCGATGATATAAAATGTCATAAACGCTGTAAAGATTGCGATGATGAGTCCTGCCATGATATATAAAAGTAAAAGTAGCTTTTTAATGCTCATTGATGATATAGCCTTGTCCATGTACTGTTTTTATATACTCTATTGTATCACATTTTTTTATCTTTTTTCTTATATGTGAGATATGAGAGTCAATACCTCTACTATCAATTTCGCCTAAGTTGTTTTCATAAATAAGATAGGAAAATTCTTCTCTTGAGAAAAGCTTTTTGGGATTATTTAAGAGCGTAAAAAAGAGTAGATATTCGCTTGGAGTTAGCTCAAGTAAAAAGCCATTTATCTTTATCTCTTTTATATCATCATTAAGTTGTAAATTTTCTATAATTTTTGATTGTTTGGATGAAAGTGTTGCTTCTCTTCTAAAGTGTGATTCCACTTTGGCAAGTAACTCTTTAGGACTAAAAGGCTTTATGATATAGTCATCTGCACCATAAGCATATCCTTTGAGTTTCGTCTCTTCTTCATCCAATGCACTAACTAAAATAAGAAAAGTTTGTGGGGAGTGTTCTCTAAATTTTTTACAAAGAGTCAGTCCATCAATATAAGGGAGCATAATATCAACGGTCGCTAAGTCATAGTTGTTCGTACTTAAAAGGGAGAGAGCCTCCTTGCCATCAGTTGCTACATCCACATCATACAAAGAAGTTTGAAATCTTTGTACGATTAAATCTGCTATAGCTTCTTCATCTTCGATAATTAGGAGTCTCTTTTTCATGGCTTATTTAAAATGTTTTTTGAAAGTGCGTAAAGAGATAATCATCATTTTTCACACTTGCATGACAGGCAATACAGCCTTTTGTCCCTTTTGTCCAAGCTTTATATCCATCTTTTGTTCTCACAAAACGAGCATAACCCCAGTTATCTCCATTGTGGTTAAATCTGTTACTTTTTTTTACCATGTACTCAACTCTTTGAATTTTATCTGCTTCAAGCGCACCTGCCCAAGTTGGCATTTTTTTCACACTCCAACCAATCTTCACAACCTTACTTCCCTCAGGCATAATCTTTGCGTGATGGGTAAGAGCGTTGTAAGCCACTGGATTTGCTAAGATATAGCGTATCTCATTTTTGTCAGTTCTAAAGTGAGTAGCAACAATTTTATAATTTTGATACCCCTCTATCTCTTTAAATGTCAAATCATTCTTTAGCATTTTCAAATCTGGCACTTGAGAATTGTTTGTCAGATAAACATCCGAGTGTGCAAAGAGGCTTGAACCTAGAGCTAATGATAGCAAAACTTTTGTTAGGGTTTTCATGAAATATTTCCTTGTAAATTATTTGATTTGGACTAAATGCCAATCACCTTTTTTAAACCAATCACCATTTGTATCTTTTGCATTTGTATCTCCAGCTATATTTTTTGCTTTAATTCCTGCAAAATAATAAAGAGGCTTACCATTATAACTAATCTGTTTTTTCCCATCTGTTCGTGTTACAGTACCAAATAATGATATATTGAGATCTTTAGAAATATTAGTAGCTGTAACATTCGCATCAAAAGGTGGCCATATTGTTGCACATGGTACTCCACCAGCAACATCATAACAAGTGCTTACATTTGTAACATTGTCATCAGCAAATGTATAAAGAGAAAAATCTTTTGCATCAACCATATACTTTTCACTTACTTTTGAAAGTGACAATTTAGTTCCAGTTCCATTAGTATCATATGTTTTTGGATAATTTAAGTTCCATTCATTATTTACAAAATTTCCATTAGTGTCACCAACATTAATATCATTTTTAAATTTATAAAGGGGATACCCAAAATAAGCTGTCTGTTTTGCACCATCTGCTCGTGTAAAATTACTTAAACCGTTTGTTTTATCTATAGATGTTAATACTCCTGCATTATATGGTGGCCATGTTGTAGCACATCCTCCATTACATTGACTTGCGTTACTGTCTTTAATATCATTATCGAATCTATATAAAGAAAAATCAGTTCTTGCTGCTAAATAATTTACACTCCTTTGTGAGGTTTTTACTGCCAACTGGGCATTCTGGTTTGATGGGCTATTGGAACTACATCCAACTGTAATCAATAAAGAAACTACTATAGAAACTCCAACTACTAAATTACCGACTTTGCTCATTTTATTTCCTTTTATTTTAAAGATAAAAGAAGTATATAAAACAATTGTGGAGATTTTCTAAAGATTGTATATAAGTTTAAGTTTAAAATATGTAAGAGATTAAGATTGAGCCATACTTGTGGTTTTCTGCTTGTAGTTTAAACTCTTTTGTAGTATCAGTTAGTATATACTCCATTGCAATCCGTTTATATCTAGCACTAAAGCCATAAGCGGCATAACCTACAAACGGCTCTTTTTCAACTGAGTGACTACTCTTAAATGTATTTCCATCTAAAAATAAATCATGAGCAACAGCTGTACCTGCAAGAGCTAGGTTTATGCTAAAACTCCAATCTTTGTCATCAGTAAGTAAACTTCCAGATGCTGTAGGAATACTATTTGCTCCACCAACATCTATAGAAGATGAACCAAAATCATTACTAGGATTTATACCAAAACTCATCAAGATACCTGTTCTTGCGTATGTTTTAATATTGCCTAAACTTGCTTCAACAAAAGGGATAAAACGGCTACCTATACCATTTATAGTGTCAGTTTTTAAAAGCCACTTATGCTGTGCTATCAAGTTTATACCAAGTTCGTTTTTTAGTTGATTATCCCAACCTTGTGGGGTATAAAGGTGTCTTATACTGTGAATCTCTTTTTGTGAGCGTGCAGCTAAAGAGTCAGGTCCAACGACACCAAGCTGTAAACTGAAAGAGTAAAGTTCATCTCCTGTACTTTCATGAAGTCCAAATTCCATATACGACCACCCTGCATAAGGACGGTCATTTACAACAAGATTTTTGCTTGTAGTATCTACTGGGGTAAAGATTTGTTGTACTATCGAGATAGATACAAAGTGATTATTTTTTTCATCATAATAAAATGGTATCTTTAACCATGAAGATGATATATCTTTTATAGAGTAAATATTTTCCAGTTTAATACCTGAAGTGTATTCACTATCACTATTGAAAACTAAATCATTTTCATACTGAAAATTAGTGCGTTGCAGTACCCAAGAGTTATCTGTTTTATTGTCCACTGTGTCATTAGCAGACAAGGAAACAAAAAAGCACATAATAAATAATATAATAATTGATTTCATTGGACATATCTTACAATAAAATTTCTTAAAAATTATAAAAGAGGCTATAATTTACTTAGAGTTTCCATAATCCTTAATTTCTTTCGCCAAAGATAAGTCTATCAAGTGAAAATTTTCCTGCACCTTGAGTGAGTAATACAAGTAAAAACAGTATGTAATAAAGTGGCATCTCAAAACCATTTTGAAGAGTTACAATAGTACCTATAAAATGGTGACCATTTATCCAAGGGTTCACAATCTCACTTCCATCAACAATAACATTAAATCCATTGACTCCATGAACAGTAGCGATAGCTACAAACATAATAATAATGAGAGGAATAGCAATCGCTCTTGTCATGAGACCTAGTGTAAGTAAGACAACACCTGCAACTTCTGTACTCGCTGACATATACGCGTTAAATGTTGGAAAAGGAATCCCCATACTTCCAAACCACATTGCAACAGAATCAATATCTGCCCACTTCATCATAGCAGGACCATAAAAAGTATAAGCGACAATAAAACGCACAAGCAACAAACTTAACGATTTTCCATATTCACTTAAGCGTGAAAACTCTGTATAAACTTTTTTGAGTAACATAACCGACTCCTTAATTTGTCTGATAGTCTAATTGTAACTTTTAACTGTGTAGTCCATGTGTAAAATATTTATAGGAAATCTAAAATGTAGAGATACATATATATGGACGAATTACTGCCGTAGCTGATGTTTTTGATGCACTTGGAAGTGAGAGAGTATATAAAAAAGCTTGGGAACTTGACAAGATTTTAACTCTTTTTAAAGAGGAAAAAGGAAAACATTTTGATCCTAAACTTGTTGATTTATTTTTAAAAATTCGTGATAAATTTCAAGACCTAGGAAAACTCTCAAGTAAAACTTGAGAGAGATTAAAACTTACTTACTTCCACACTTTCCAGCGCCACATTTTTTTGCAGGTGCTTTTTTAGAGTCGCCACATTTTGCAGAACCACATTTCTTTGCTGGAGCTTTTTTAGCATCACCACATTTTCCAGAACCACATTTTTTTGCTGGTTTTTCCATTTTAGAGCCACATTTACCTGCTCCACATTTGTCTCCTGCACTTAGTGACACTGCACCAAGACCTGTAAATAACGATGCTCCTAAAAGAAGAGCTGTAAGATTTAATTTTTTCATTTTGTATCCTTTGGGGTTTTAAGTTGAAACAATTCTAGCATAATATTTACTAATAACTATGCTTTTTATGTTACATTGAAAAATTATATAAAAATAGTGTGTAGTAATTGTGTAATAGATTATTGTATAATTACGCATACCGATTAAAGGCTCTATTATTTCAAACAAAAAAACATTAACTCAACAGTTTAAATCATTTTATAAAGATCATCAGCCAAAAAATTTTGAAGATGCAGTTGAAAAATTTGCAATCTTTGGTGGCATGAGCTGGGGTGAAATTGACAGCTCCAAACCATCTTATCCTCTTATAGAAAAACTTATACTTGATGACTACAGATACATAAGAAATGACATAACAGAACTTACATCTGGAGCGCCACTTTACCACTCTGTTCTCTCTGCAATCGCAACAGGAGATGGTCGAACTCACTCTACTTTTAAAAAAGCTAAGGTTGATGATGAGGCTGGTGGAAATGCTGTCGAAGAGCTTGTTAGTAGAGGTATCATAAGAGTAGGCAAGACTGATGACAAACTATTTTTCAACTCTCCTTTTATCCGTTTTTGGTTTGCCTTTGTTTCTCCTTTGTTTAAAGGGGTTAGAGACGGTAACTATGAAGAGGTTAAAAATAGATTTCAAAATCGCCAAATAGAGTTTGTTCAACTAACTTTTATAGAACTCTCTCATGAACTCTTAAAACAAAATTTTCAAGATGACAAGATAGTAGAGATTGGAACATATTGGGATAGAGATATTGAACTAGATATTTACGCTAAAACAGCGTCTGGAAAAACTATTGTCGGAAGTTGTAAATATACTAACTCAAAAATTAAAAAAAGTGAA
Organism: Sulfurimonas sp.; assembly: GCA_027047745.1. GTDB lineage: Bacteria > Campylobacterota > Campylobacteria > Campylobacterales > Sulfurimonadaceae > Sulfurimonas. Next base: position 7,351 of record JALTUB010000286.1, on the reverse strand, counting down.
CTTACAAAACTAAAAGAGAGTTGTTCTAAGAGCAAGATAAAAGCAGATATATTTGTAATATTTAGTAAAAAAGGTTTTTCAAGTGAACTAAAATCATTAAAAAGTGAAACTCTTAAACTTTTCACTATTAAAAATTTTAAATCTCTCGTAGAATAAAGCAGGATAAACTTAGCGTTTATCCCAGCTTACCATTCCCCATTTTTCCAAATCACTCTGCAAGGTTTTCATACTTCTTTTTCCTGACACATCATTTTGATGACAAGCAAAACAAGCGTTAGTCTCTTTTGGCATATTGTATTTTAAAGTTTCATCTGGAGTTACAAAACCAAAAAGATGCGTTCTAACAGTAAGTGGAGATTTGCCCGTGTGTCGCCCTACTTTTGGCATATGACACTCAACACACAAAGAACCTTTTGAGTTAGGCTTATGATGTGTATGTGCTTCTAAAGAGTTTTGATGTGGTCCTATTGGTGAACCAAAGCTATGGCATTTCATACAGAGTTTATTGCCTGTGTTGTGTTGTGCTGTTGGTTGTAGCGTATGAGGATTATGACAGTTTATACATGTGATACCATGTTTTCCCATCATAGAGTGGACATATTCATTACCCTGCGTACGATTTTTCTTGCCCATTCCATTAGCATAAAACTCTTTTGTCTCTACGCCTTTAAATGGTGCTGGAAGTTTGTACTTACTTAAAGATTTTCCTGCTTCATATCCAAAAGGATAGTCTCTCGCATCGCCATAAATAGCACTCATATTGCCATCTTTTAAACGCATATCACGATTTCTCATGTGGCACTGCAAACATACTTCATTTTGTCGAACAGGGTCGCTCAGTGATGCTAGATAAACTTTTGAATCTGGCTCTTTTACATGTTCAGAGGCTGGCCCATGACAAGCTTCACATGAGATACCAGCTTCAACTCTTTTTCCTGTGGACATAAAGCCAGTAAAGTGACAGCCATCACAAGCTCTTGAAGTTGGAAGACCTTTGTTGTTATGAGGATACGCTGGTTTATACCAGTAATGCCATGGTTTAAAGTGTTGCCATTTTTTTGTTTGTACATTCCACTGATAGTTTCCTAAGATATAATCTTCTGTTCCATTTCTATCTTTTCTCATCATATAACGCTGTTTAAACTTGCCACCAACTGTATAAACAGCATCTTCAAGTTTAAAATCAGCATCAGCTGGAAGTTTTAAAAAGTCAGCAACAACAACTGAAGGGTCTTTCTTTATATCTTGAATCATTCTATGGTGTTGTGAGTGACTCCACTTGTCAAACTTCTTTTCATGACACTTTTTACACTTAGCAGAACCTACAAAATGTGCTTTTTTCTGGTCTGCAATTTGCAAGTCTAGTTCTGTTCCGACATGTGTTTGTGTAAGTTGTTCGTAAAAAGGCAGTATCTTTGAAGCTTTATCATAGGCAATAATACCTGCGACAACAAAGGCAAACAATAAGACATAGGTAACTATTTTTTTCATGTATTCTCTTTATTGAAATTTATAAAGAGAATTATAACATTAAAAACTTTTTAGGCTCTTACATCCAAAATATTCGTCGGTGTAGTGTTTACGCTAACACTTGGTTTTACTGTTTGTTTTTGTGTTTGGGCAAACTCTTGTGCTTTTTCTTGCGTTTGGTCTTTAACAGTAGCCTGAGTATTAGTATCAGAACTACTTTGACTTTTACTTGAGCTTGGTTCTAATCTTCCCACCTGTACAGCAGATGTGTAAGGCGATTGGAATAAATATTGTGCTACTTGCATAATCTCCTCCTCTTAGCATCTAGCATAATTATATCACAAAAAAAATTTTAAAAATATTAAGTTATAATTTCACTAAAAAGAGCTACCTTGATACAACTACAAAACATCTCAAAAAATTTCGCTTCACAAGAACTTTTTAACAATCTTAACCTAAAACTAAACGCAGGAAATAGAACAGGCTTAGTTGGACGAAATGGAAGTGGTAAATCAACACTTTTTAAAATCATTTTAGGAGAAGAGAGTGCAGATAGTGGTGAAGTTATCATCCCTAAAAATTATAAGATAGGAACACTTAAACAGCATCTTTCATTTAGTGAATCTACACTTAGAGAAGAAGCTGCCCTTGCTCTTGAAGATGATATGAAGTATGATGTTTATAGAGTTGAGAAGATTTTGTTTGGTCTTGGATTTACTCAAGATGACCTTGGGGCTAACCCTCTCTCTTTTTCTGGTGGTTATCAGATACGCATTAACCTTGCTAAACTTTTAGTGACAGAGCCTAACTTACTTTTGCTTGATGAACCTACCAACTATCTTGATATTGTCTCTTTGAGATGGCTTACTAACTTTTTAAGAAGTTTTGAGGGCGAAGTTATACTTATAACACACAACCGTAACTTTATGGATGGTGTTTGTACTCACACTATGGGAATAGTTAGAAAAAAGATAGAGATAATACAAGGAAATACTCATAAATTTTATGAACAACTAGCATCAAGTGATGAACATTATCAAAAACAAAAACTCTCACAAGAAAAAAAGGTAAAAGAGCTTGAAGAGTTTATAGCTAAAAATAAGGCTCGTGCTTCAACTGCTGCACTAGCACAATCAAAGGTAAAACAGTTAGAGAAGATGAATATCATGGATGATTTGGCTTTTGATAACACTTTAGCCTTTGATTTTAACTTTAAAGAGACTCCTGCAAAGGTTATGCTTGAAGTTGAGAATCTTAGTTTTGGTTACACTCCCCAAAATATCCTTTTTAAAAATATTAGTTTTAATATCAAATGCGGTGAGTGTATAGGAATCATCGGTAAAAATGGCAAAGGAAAATCAACTCTGCTCAACACTTTAGCAGGTGAATTAAAACAGCTCAGTGGTAACATCAACTCACATCCATCAGTTGAGTTTGCACACTTTGGACAAACAAACATAGCAAGACTCAACCCAAAAGCTACTGTGACTGATGAGATACACTCAGCTAACACAAAACTATCTACTCAGGTTATAAGAAGTATCGCAGGAGCTATGATGTTTAGTGGGGACAGTGCCGACAAAAAGGTATCTCTACTCTCAGGTGGAGAAAAGTCTCGCGTTATGCTTGGGCAGATTTTAGCTAGAGATGTGAACTTGCTTTTTCTTGATGAGCCTACCAACCACCTAGACATAGAATCCATTGAAGCACTAACAGAAGCTATAACAAACTTTGAGGGTGGTGTTATTATTGTTACTCACTCAGAGGAGATGCTTCGTCGTGTTTGCGATAGACTTATCATCTTTGCTAAGGATGGAGCTGAGTATTTTGATGGTGGATATGATGACTTTCTTTCTAAAATCGGTTGGGAAGATGAAGAAGAAGTTCAAAAAGTTAAAGCTACTCCAAAATCTAACAACAAAGAGAGCAAAAAACTAAGAGCCGAGTTAGTTAGAGAGAGAAACAAACTCACTTCTCCACTAAAGAAAAAAGTAGAAAAACTAGAGTCAAAAATCATGGAGATAGAGGACAACTTAACACTACACCATCAAGAACTTATAGAACTATCAAGCTCTGGAGATAGTGCATCACTCATGGAACTATCAAAAAAGGTTTCACAAGAAGAAGCAGAGGTAGAAACACTTTTTGAATCACTAGAAATAGCCCAAACGCAGTTAGATGAAGTCAATGAAGAGTATGACAGAAAGATAAGCAGTTTGTAAGCTACTCTTTTTTGAGACTCTTGCAATACTTAAAACTATTTATGCTACAATTTCACTATCAAAGCTTGGCGGCTTTGTGTGTGTAATCGAAATGCTGGTGGCATTAACCTTACAACAATTAGGCTCTATTACTCATTTTTGAGTAATGGGGCTTTTTTTTGGTCTATACTTTTGTAGATGGTTGGGTTATGGGGTAAGATTGTTGTGAAGGACAAAATATGCCACCAGCTTATTTTGATTTACATACCGTAGGCTATCTGTTAATAGCAACTATTTATTTAGTTTTCGCTTTAAAACAGTAACCAACACTTAGAGAGGCTAGCCACCTCTCTAAGACCCTTGCATTTTCCTCAATCGGTCTAACACTGCCATAATTTGTATATTCTTGATGGCTAGTTGTCTTTGTAAAACCTTAGTCTGCTTCTCGTCAGCATGCGTAAGTCTTTCAATAATTTTTGCTGCCTCTTTTTCAAGCTTTTTTAAGAGTTTATATAAGCTATCTACTGCACTCTGAGCTGCACCTTTAGTAGGTTGTCCATCTTTTATCTCTTTGATACTGATTTTACCATCTTTGTTTTTATCTAATTTTATTTGAATATTGATGATGTCATTTATCGACATAAAATTTGAATTATCTTTTTTGATTTGTGTTGTTAAACCAATGGGCAATACTTCAGATGGCTTTAAAATCTTACCACTTTTCTCATCAACTATGCGTCTTGTATCAAGTGATTCGGCTACACTAATCATACCGTCATGATTTTTATCTGCATTGGCAACATTCAAATCTTTAAGAACAAAATCAGAAATCTTTTGTATATATTTTTGAGCTTCACCTCTTGCTATAAGTATGCCTTGATATTGGCTAAACCCTTGTTTGTATTCACTTTCTAATCCACCTAATACACTATTATCAATAGCCATAACTTTATCACCATAAATAACAGCAGTTCTATTTACTTCATGATTTGCAGTATGTGCCTTTTGAAGTAAATCTTTAGAGAGATAAATTTTATCTTTTTGTAAAATCTTGTTAGTCTGAATATAAGAACTATTATTTGTATCTATTTTCATAGTAGATAAATCGTCTTATTTTAAATTTTTTGTAATCCTCCAAGAACCTTATCCTTATTTTTCTTTATCATGGCAAGTATTTGTTCAAGGAGAAAATTCTTGAATGTAGCAGATGTAGGTTTGCCTCCTATATCTTTAAAAATCTCTTTATCAGACATATGTGTATCTCTATTTGTATCCACTGATATAAATGCAAGAAAATCTTTATTTATAGATATTTTTCCATCTGAATGTCCCATATCTTTTAAAATATAGCCCATCATCTCAACTGCCTTATCTTTGTTTTGTATAATATCTTTCAAACTTGAGATAGAAAAATTTATATTTTCACTTGTACCTACATTTTCTTTGACAAATCTTTTAGAACTAATCAACTCTTTTGCATCTAAGTAGCCATCATTATTGCTATCTACATTACCAGCTTCTTTGTACAGTGTGTACATTGTTTGCAGATAGTTTTGTAAATTTGGTACAGATTTTTCTAGTTGTTTTTTTAGATCTTTATCTAAAGTTAAAGATATTGTTTTTGATGTCTTTTGATCCATAAAATCTACATGCACTTGTTGTTTGGAGAGTTCCTCTTTAGTTTTTAGAAGTCTTGCTGTGCCTATACCACTAGGTTTACTTAAAGATTCTAATTTTGCTTTTTTCTCTTCTACACTTTTTTTAATAAGTGCTAAAAGTTCTTCTTTTGTTAATTTCCCTCCAACTTTATATAAAGTGTTAGATGTAGCATTAGCATCTACAGCTGGTGCGTCATCATGTTTATTCATATATGCTAAAAACTCACTTTTTGAGATAGGGTGTGCTAAACCATCTGTAAGTAATCCTGCATCAGCAGCTGCCTCTACAAAATCTTGTTTACTTATAGATGTATCCATATGGTAAACAGAGTTCAGTATCCCCATAAACACTTTTTTTGACAGTGTTACCCTCTGTCCTGTATCGTCAACAAAATCAATAGCATTATTAGGATTATTTCCAATCGCATCGTCTATATGTTTTTCATGAGTCTTAGGATTAACTTCTTGACCTTTGGAATTTAACCAAACTGTTTTTGAAAAATGAATAGAGTTGCTAACTTGCATCTGTTTCTCCTTTTTTTATGAACTCTGTTTTTTACTCATACTGTTAAATCTACAGAATCATAGATTTTATAATTTTGAAAAATATTTAATGCGTCTTTTGCTTCTGGTAAATATTTATTATTAATATATTCTTTATAATGGTCTGCTTGTCCTAATGTTTGGTAACTAGCATCCAATTTACTATTTGCTTGAGCCATTAAGTCTTCATTGTTTAACATAAAATGAAATTGCCCTATCTTTTTTTCTATTTCAGCAATAATTGAATTTTTATCATCATAAATATTATTTGTTCTCCAGTCACCTTCTATACCATATTTTCTTAAATCCCATGTATCATTATGTGAAGCATTAAAATCAATTTTTTGAGGTTTATTATTTCTAATGGTATTTGAATCAGCTATACCAGCTTTTACAAGAGCATCAAGCAAATCAGTTTCAGGGTTGATAGCATCACGCATATAATTGCCTTGAAGATATGTAGCATAATTTTTAGCTTTTTCAACTGTTTTACCTTGTTCTAAACCTTCGTAAACAGCAGCATTTTGAAAGCGTGCTACTTCTGTTGCATTGTTATTTCGTTTATCTTTCCCCCATAAGTTTACTGGATAATCATTCTTTATTTTCATAGAACCTTTCATCATATCTGTGAATTTTTCCTTCCCTCCAAACAATTCATAAGCTTTGTCAAATGCGATTTTTTGTTTATCTATCTGCTCTTGAGTTGGTTTTGTTCCTAACTCCATAGGTTTACCATCATAAAAACTATCTACAATTTTTAAAAAATCAGGACCAGATATGTAATTAGGATAAGCCTCATGAATTTTCTTAGTTTGTAAATCTTCATCAGCCTTAGAATATGTTTCAGGTATGGGTGTATAAACATCTTTATATTTCTCTTTCATCTCAGCCATCTTGTCAGTTTTTTGAGTCGGTGCGATATTTTCATAAGCAGATGTTGCTTTTGTTGCTGTAGTTTTATAAATTGCTTGAGTCTGTTGCGTTTGTGTTGAAGCTGAAACCGTCATTGGAGCAAATCCGATAAAGTTATATTTTGATGTTTTGATTCTTTACTATTTTGCTCATAAAGAGATAAAAAATCTTTTAAAACAGCTACAGTACCTATCGTGTCTTTAGTGGTATTGTTGATAATCTGTTCTATTTTACTTATGAGTTCATCATGACTTTTTTTTGAAAAATCTCTAGCCCCATGGATAATATTACCACCTTTATCCATTTTTATACTCGTTGTTAGTTCTAAACTTATAATAGCTTTTATCTGACCTTTTTCCTCATCACTTTTGCCTTCAAGTGATTTAGCAAGTGCTTTGTTGGCTTCATCACTTAAACCCTCTAGTGGTCGATTTGCACTTAGATGAGAAAATTCTGCATGTTGTGCAGGAGTCATATTGTCATGATTCATTTTCATCAAGGTTTCATAACGAGATTCATGTTTTGGGATGGTTTTTTCTGGTGTGTATGATTGTAAAAATTTTTCTA
>JALTUB010000285.1 GCA_027047745.1 Sulfurimonas sp. | reverse complement strand
TGCAAAAAGTCATCCACAAGACCCTTTTGCCCAATTACGATATTTTTGACGAATACCGCTATTTTGAACCCAACAATACATTTGAGGTTGTTGAATTTAAAGGGAGAAAAATTGCGCTGACCATTTGCGAAGATATCTGGGATGTGGACGAAAATCCGTTGTACACCATCAACCCCATGGACGAGCTGATGACTTATTCGCCGGACATTATGATCAACATTGCCGCTTCGCCGTTCAATTACCGGCAGGCGGTCATCCGCGAAGGCGTTTTGCGCCGCAATACTGAAAAATACCATTTACCACTGTTTTATGTGAACCATGTGGGTGCCCAAACGGAGATTTTGTTTGACGGCGGTTCGCTGGTGATGAATTCCCAAAGCAAAACGGTGGACGTGATGCGTTATTTTGAAGAAGATTTCCGGATTTATGACACGGAAGAGGTAGAAAAAGCAGAAGGTACGGAAATCCAACGGCCTTCGGAAGTGGCCCTGATTCACGATGCGCTGGTGATGGGCATCCGTAATTATTTTGAAAAACTGGGCTTTACGAAAGCCATCCTCGGACTTTCCGGAGGCATCGATTCGGCAGTTACTGCCGTGCTGGCTGCCGAGGCACTGGGCAACGAAAATGTGTATAACGTGCTTTTGCCTTCCGAATTTTCGTCTGATCATTCCATTAGCGATTCGCTGCAACTGGTGGAAAGCCTGAAAATGCCACACGATACCATTCCGATTAAGAAACCTTACAACACATTTAATGATACATTGAAACCCTTTTTCAAAGGCCTGCCTTTCAATATTGCCGAAGAAAATCTGCAGGCGCGGATTCGCGGTGTTATCTTAATGGCCCTTTCCAACAAATTCGGTTATATATTACTGAATACCAGCAATAAAAGCGAAGCCGCCGTGGGCTATGGCACCCTTTACGGGGATATGAACGGCGGGCTTTCCGTGTTGGGCGATGTGTATAAAACCCGTGTTTTTGAACTGGCGCGATACATCAACCGCAACAAGGAAATTATTCCCAAAAATATTATTTCCAAGCCGCCATCGGCAGAGTTGCGTCCCGATCAAAAAGATTCCGATTCTCTGCCCGATTATGACATTTTGGATGAAATCCTTTTTCAATACATCGA
>JALTUB010000284.1 GCA_027047745.1 Sulfurimonas sp. | reverse complement strand
CAGGAATTAGTGCCGAATCTGGCATAAGTACATTTCGAGATTCAAATGGACTATGGGAAAAACATAATATAGAAGATATATGTAACCAAAACACATGGAAAAAGAATTTTAAATTAGTTCATAGTTTTTATAATCAAAGAAGAAAACAATTAAACTCAGTTCAGCCAAATGAAGCACATAAAACTGTTGCAAGGATACAGAAAAAGTATAAAGAAGACTGCTATGTTATCACTCAAAATGTAGATGATTTGTTTGAAAGAGCAGGATGTACGGATGTTGTTCATGTTCATGGAGAACTTACAAAACTAGAGTGTACAGCCTGTGGTCATATATGGGATATAGGATATAAGGAGTTTAACACCTCTTTAGATAAATGTCCTAAATGTGGGTCATTAAAAGGGGTAAAACCATTTATTGTATTTTTTGGAGGTCAATCACCCCAATATATAAATATGTACAGAGCTTTTGAAGTTTGTAAAAATAGAGATAGTATTGTCATAGTTATAGGAACAATGGGCAATGTTGTACCTGTAGAAAGTTTGCTAGAAAATACTCCGTGCAAAAAGATTTTAAATAACTTGGAAAAATCACATTATATAAAAGATAAAATTATGGATAAAGTTTACTATGAAAAGGCAACCACGGCTGCCATAAAGATTGAAGCCGATATCGATTTTTAAGATTTGTATTGTTAGTTTTCACACACCCATATATTTGATAAGGATATAAAAGATATGAATAAAATCTACAATTACAACTTTTGAAAGTCACTTTTATTTAAGCAAAATGATCACCATCGCTATGGTGTATTTAGGCATACACTTATGGTAGCTTATCATCTTTTAAAAGCAAAACAATATAAAATGATACCTGCATCAATATTGCATGATTTTGGAAAACCATTTACCGCAAAGCCTGATGCTAAAGATATTGCAAAAGGAAGAGGTGAGCTATCATTTACAAATCACGAAGAAATATCCTACCAGATTATAAAAAATTGGAGTTTTATTAGTGACTACACCAAGCAGATAGTAAGATATCATTATCTCATAAGAGGAATGAGCAAAGCAAAGCAAAAAGGCGAGATGGCAAAGCACAGAAGGTTAAAAAGAGTCTGGGATAGTCTCCCTCCAGAGAT
>JALTUB010000283.1 GCA_027047745.1 Sulfurimonas sp. | reverse complement strand
CCGTGTCCGGATTGAAACCGTGGTAAATGTACAGGAACTTGGACATCCAGTACGAAATGCCCTGTTCGGTGCCCACATAGGCAAAAATCCCAAGAAAATAGAGGATGACATATTTGTTTTTGAAAAGTTCAAGATAGCTGGCACGGCTGCCTGCTTTTTCATCTTCCTGAAGTTCAACTTTCGGAAATTTCACGGTGGCAATCACCAATATCATCAACAAACTCAGCAAGGCAAAAACCCAGTAAACCGAAACCCATGAAAAATGAGGCGGGACTATTTTACTCATCATCCCGATAAACGGTTTACTGACAGCTCCTTTGTCGATATTTATTACAAGATAAGAGTACATCAACGGGCTGACAAAAGAGGCCAACCCGAAAATAAGTTGTGCCAAAACCGAATTGAAAGCATAATGTTCCTCGCCACCGGCCACGCGCAGTAAGGGATTAATCACTACCTGTAAAACGGCCATACCGGTACCAATGATAAAGAGCGACAGCATGAAAATGTTGAACTGTGGGAAAAGAGCAAAGCCAAAGGCACCCAGAAATGCCAACAAAAAGGCCAGCATCATCATCCGTTTTCCACCCCATTTTTCCAAAAGGAATCCGGACGGGATGGACATGATACCGTAGGCAATAAAAAAGACAAAGGGTAAAAATCCCGCTTGTGTTTCACTGAGATGATAACCGGAGGAGACATTCGGATTAAGTGCGCCAAGAATATTTGTCAAAAACGAGATGACAAAAAAGGTAATCAGTATCAAGATGACAATGAGGTAGTTTCGTTTCATGGGTTTTTGTCTTTAAATCGAATATTAGCGTGTATTTTCTTTTTTTCTCTATGCTGGTCGGGACCCTATTGCTGGTCGGGATTTGTAATCCCGACCTTTCTGGCAAAGGGATTTTAAATCCCTTCTCACTTTTACATTCGGATTGCAAATCCGGATTGCATCAGCCAAAGGCAGACAAGCATCCGAATGAGCATACGTTAAAAACATCCGGATTACATCAGCCAAAGGCAGACAGGAATCCGGATGAGCCACTGGTAAACCACAGAGGTTCCCGCTTCCTTTTTTATTCATTATATCCTTTTACCACCAGTTCCGGTGTTTTATTTTTTAAATATTCGTTATGGATTCTTG
>JALTUB010000282.1 GCA_027047745.1 Sulfurimonas sp. | reverse complement strand
AAACTGGTCAGACTATTATCTCAGGAATGGGTGAACTTCACCTTGAAATTCTTGTAGATAGAATGAAAAGAGAATTTGCTGTTGAAGCTGAAGTTGGTGCGCCACAAGTTTCTTACCGTGAGTCTATTAAAGATGCGGTAGATCAAGAGTACAAATATGCGAAACAATCAGGTGGTCGTGGTCAGTATGGTCATGTATTCCTTAAAGTGAAGCCAGGTGAGCCTGATACAGGATTTGTATTTACAAATGCTATTAAAGGTGGATCAGTTCCTCGTGAATTTATCCCTGCTGTTGAAAAAGGTTGTTCTGAAGCTATGGGTGCAGGTGTTCTTGCAGGTTATCCTATGGAAGACGTTGATGTTACTCTTTATGATGGTTCTTACCATGATGTGGATTCAAATGAAATGGCATTTAAACTTGCTGCTTCAATGGGATTCAAAGAAGCTTGTCGTAAAGCAAGACCTTCTATCTTAGAGCCAATGATGAAAGTGGAAGTTGAAGTTCCTGAAGATTATATGGGCGATGTTATCGGTGACCTTAATCGTCGTCGTGGACAAGTTAACAACATGGGTGACCGTGCTGGTAACAAAATCATTGATGCATTTGTTCCATTGTCTGAAATGTTCGGTTACTCAACTGACCTTCGTTCAGCTACACAAGGGCGTGCTACATACGCTATGGAATTTGATCATTACGAAGAAGTTCCTAAAAATGTATCTGAAGAAATTCAGAAAAAACGTAACGGTTAATACTCTCTTTTTGAGAGTATTCCCGCTAGCTAAAGGTTAAAAGATGCGAAAAACACTTCTTTTCTTTATATTTTCTACACTATTATCTGCTGCAAATCCTATTGTCTATGCTGCACTTGGAGACATCCTTTATAATAATGCGCAAAGTATAAAAAAACTCCAATCTATCTCTAGTTATGCCTCCCAAACACAAAGCATTACAAACTACCTTGCAAAATTAAAAGCAACAAAAAAGATGGGTTTTGCCATTGAAATGGGCGATACTTCTGCTGATAAAAAAGTTTATCTGCAAGATTTAAGAGCCTTATCAAAAAAGAATGATGCCTTTGTCCGTAGTGCTAACACAATGTTTCAACAAGCTTTAGAAGATGAAGATAGCACTCTTTTTGCACAACTT
>JALTUB010000281.1 GCA_027047745.1 Sulfurimonas sp. | reverse complement strand
TCCCAGCCGTTTCTCGATGTATTGAAAAAGGATTTCATCCAAAATGTCATAATCGGGCAGAGAATCGGAATCTTTTTGGTCGGGACGCAACTCTGCCGATGGCGGCTTGGAAATAATGTTTTTGGGAATAATTTCCTTGTTGCGGTTGATGTATCGCGCCAGTTCAAAAACACGGGTTTTATACACATCGCCCAACACGGAAAGCCCGCCGTTCATATCCCCGTAAAGGGTGCCATAGCCTACGGCTGCTTCGCTTTTATTGCTGGTATTCAGTAATATATAACCGAATTTGTTGGAAAGGGCCATTAAAATAACGCCGCGAATCCGCGCCTGCAGATTTTCTTCGGCAATATTGAAAGGCAGGCCTTTGAAAAAGGGTTTCAATGTATCATTAAATGTGTTGTAAGGTTTCTTAATCGGAATGGTGTCGTGTGGCATTTTCAGGCTTTCCACCAGTTGCAGCGAATCGCTAATGGAATGATCAGACGAAAATTCGGAAGGCAACAGCACATTATACACATTTTCGTTGCCCAGTGCCTCGGCAGCCAGCACGGAAGTTACTGCCGAATCGATGCCTCCGGAAAGTCCGAGGATGGCTTTCGTAAAGCCCAGTTTTTCAAAATAATTACGGATGCCCATCACCAGCGCATCGTGAATCAGGGCCACTTCCGAAGGCCGTTGGATTTCCGTACCTTCTGCTTTTTCTACCTCTTCCGTGTCATAAATCCGGAAATCTTCTTCAAAATAACGCATCACGTCCACCGTTTTGCTTTGGGAATTCATCACCAGCGAACCGCCGTCAAACAAAATCTCCGTTTGGGCACCCACATGGTTCACATAAAACAGTGGTAAATGGTATTTTTCAGTATTGCGGCGCAAAACGCCTTCGCGGATAGCTGCCTGCCGGTAATTAAATGGCGAAGCGGCAATGTTGATCATAATGTCCGGCGAATAAGTCATCAGCTCGTCCATGGGGTTGATGGTGTACAACGGATTTTCGTCCACATCCCAAATATCTTCACAAATGGTCAGCGCAATTTTTCTCCCTTTAAATTCAACAACCTCAAATGTATTGTTGGGTTCAAAATAGCGGTATTCGTCAAAAATATCGTAATTGGGCAAAAGGGTCTTGTGGATGACTTTTTGCA
>JALTUB010000280.1 GCA_027047745.1 Sulfurimonas sp. | reverse complement strand
TTTTGCGAAATGATCTGATTGGCCAGCAACGTATCCGTTTCGAGGTTGGTCTCGCTCATACTCTCTTTCCGGTTGGGATTGGCAGCACTTTTAAGCTTGTACATGTTGATATTTTGCCATTTCAGGTCAACGCCCACCCCGATAGTATGCTTCACCTTTTTTTTGCCAAAATGCAGTGTATATTGCAAATTAGCGCCCGGTGAGCTGTAGTTTCTGTATTCGGCGGCTCTATTGCTGGTCTCTTTGTAATGCCACGGGCGCAGATAAGAAGTGATGCGCACCTGCTGATTTTTGTTGATGAAATAAGTACCGATCAATCCCCAGGTCGTCCGGTTGGTTTTCTGATATTCGTTGTAAGGACGGGCATCGGGATTGGCCTGCCGGGGATTTTCGGCCAGTTGCTCCAGGTTAAGCCCTTCGGGATTTTGCTGGAAATAATCGGCATGCGACAGGATTTGTGTGAACCTGAATTTTTTGGAAGGATAAAAATTCATTTTCTCATACAGAATATTTCCCCGGAAACCCTGATGCTCACGGTATCCATGGCCTCCGGTGCGGGAAAAACTGACGCGATAATCCATTTTTTTTTGTTTTCCGTTGAACTGCAACAGCGATTTGTAAAAACCGTTGGAACCAAAGCCCTGGCTGAAATAACCTCCAAATGGTTTGTTGCCGCCGTTTTGGGTAGTAATATAAATCACCCCTGCTGCACCTCCTTCGCCGTAAAGGCTGGCAAAAGGCCCGCGCAAGACCTCTACATTACTGACAGTATTCCAATCCACATTGTACAGGTCGGGCACATAACCGGACGGGTCGCTCAAAGGGATTCCATCGAGGATCACACCGATACCGCGAAGGCCGTTTTCAGTTAAAATGCCCTGTCCCCGAATGGAGATATGCACTTTTTCACTGCCGTGCTGGTTGTTGATCCTCACGCCCGGAACCAGCTGCAACGCTTCGCTTACGGCAATGCCGCGGGGCATTAACGATAATGTTGATTTATTTACCACGCTCACCGCACCAGGATATTGTTTCAGGGTAACCGGCAATTTGCTGGCGGTGATGACCACCTCCTGTAAATTCTTAATATTTATTGTATCCTCTTTTGCGTTTTGTGCAATAAGGGAAAGAGGAAGTCCGGCAAAAAGCA
>JALTUB010000279.1 GCA_027047745.1 Sulfurimonas sp. | reverse complement strand
ATTAAATTTTCCATCCTTTTGTTCCATCCTTCACAAACTCAAAATTTATCACTTCACCTTGTTGCTCATTGAGTGCTCGAATAAGCTGAAGCTTTTTTGTAGGTTCTACCATAAAAAACATAAAACCGCCACCACCTGCACCACTTACTTTACCACTAATGGCACCATTGTTTAGAGCAACATCATATACTTTATCGATTTCATTACTCGATATACTATCTGAAACTCTTTTTTTAGCAGCCCATGACTTTCCTAATATCTTAGCAAAATTTTCAATATCACCTTTTAGAAGGTGTTCTTTCATCAATATTGCATCTTTTTTTACCTCATGCATCGCCTCAAGAGATTCTTTGTTCTCAAGTAAACTTTTTTTCTCATGTTCAATTTGACTCGCGTCTCTTGTGATATTTGTAAAGTAAAGTACCATAGAGGCTTCTAGCTCATCAATGATCCAATTTTTTATTCTCAAAGGATTTACAATAACTCTTTTGTTGTCATAAAATTCCATAAAGTTAAATCCGCCAAAAGTTGCTGCATATTGGTCTTGTGCACCACCTACTATACCTATATCTTCCCGTTCTATATCAAAAGCAAGTTTTGCAATGTCATATTCACCCAAAGGTAAATTTAACCATTCTGCAAAAGCCTTAATAATCGCTACAACTAAAGTTGAACTACCACCAAGTCCACTTCCACTAGGAACATCTGAATATGTAGTTAGGGTGAAAGAAAGTGGTTTATGTGTAAAATCTTTAACTATACGGTTATAAATTCCTTTAAAAAGATCCATCTGTCCATCTAATGGTAAAATAGATAAAGAATCTAACTCTACTGACTGATTAATATCAACTGCCTGAAATGCAATTTTTTTTTCATCTCTTTCTTCAATAGTACAATGTATATAAAGAGAGATAGTACTATTTAATACATGCCCTGTAAACTTATCACAGTAAGTATTCAGGTCTGTACCACCACCGGCTAATCCCAATCTAAGTGGAGCTTTACTTCTGGTCTTCATATCACCTACTCAAAGGGATTCTGCCACTTGAGATTTCATTTCTCCAATGGTTTAATAAATCTTCAAACATTTGTTTTGTAGGAATTTCAGGTTTCCAATCAATAAAATTTTTAATTTTTGTATTATCAAACA
>JALTUB010000278.1 GCA_027047745.1 Sulfurimonas sp. | reverse complement strand
TTTTGAATTAGGTGAAAAATATGCTCTTGAAGCTTTGAATAGTTAATAAAGTATGGGTAGTTTAAAAAAACATATTCATAAAAGAAAATAACCAAGTATTAGTTTTCGTTAAATTTTGACGAAGGCTACTAAGCCTTTAAAATTGGACTTATGCTAAAAAGAGCAAGAGAAAACTCCAGGATAACTCAAGATGAGTTATCCACTTGTTTAAATACAAAAGGATTTGCTATATCAAGGAGAGAAAGATGTTCTATAAAATAAAAAGGATGAACACATCCATTATTTTTTTGTTGGCTGTTGGACTTACAATAAATATGCCGAATGCTTTCGCTGCTGATGCCAAAAAAATTACTGAACCCTGGGGAAGTGCATCGGTTTTAAACATTGTTTACAAACCACAAAAAGTTGTATTTAATGTCACAACAGGTAATAAGGCAGAATTAAAACATATTTTAAGCCGCATAGCTTACCTTTATAAAATGGAAGGTTCCAGCCCAATAGATGGGTCAATTATCATCGTATTGCACGGTCAATCTATTCCATTTTTTGCAATTAAACATTTTTCAGAAAATGAGGCGATTATGCAGCAAGCCCATAGTCTGACTGTTGGTACGCCAATAGAGTTCCGAATGTGTCGTGCAGCAGCCAAATCCTTTGGCTATAAGCCCAAAGATATTGATGGATTTGTAAGAATGGTTCCCATGGCAGATGCAGAAATAGTTAGATTGGAACATCAAGGTTATGCTTATATGCAATAATAATTTTACCGTCAAAAAAATAGCATCCCTTTTCGATTCTCTTGATACTTGTATTCAAGAGTATTATCATTTTCATATTAATTTAAGTTTTTTTAAAGCATTTCTTATGAAATCATTAAGCTTATTAAAATGCACTTTAGTATTTCTGTGGAGTAGTGATTGATTTGGGGAATTTCTAGGCACTTTATATTTTTATTTTTGGCTTTATTTCAAAGTAAGTAAAAATCGTTTAATGGAATAACGCTATCTTGGACTTAATTAAAAAAACGGGTGTATAAAACACCCTTTAAACTATGGTATATCGGGAGTAAACAAAGATTTATTTACAAATGGCTATAAAAAAACTTCAAAATATGTATAAATTGTCATTCAAATAATACTCAAAATCGTGGTTTAAGAAGAGGAGTAAAAAGATATTTTTATAAAAATTGTTAAACCTCTTTTAGCTCAAAAAGACGACCAGAACAGCTACAAAAAATAATCTTCAAAGAGTACTTTTTACATCGTCAAACTCTAAAGCAATTATCAGCTAAATATGACAGGTCAATACCTTGTTGAGTATAAAGTGCATAATCCAAGGCTTGTAAATCTCATTTGTGATGCTACTTTTTATGGAAAAAAAAGACAAGTTAGGTACACTTGTTTTTAAAGACAACGAGTCAAAAGAGATACTTACTTGGAAGCATATCGAGAGTGGACTGGTTAAAGATTATAAATATTTAAAAGAAGAATTAATTGCACATGGGTATGGGTACACCAATTTAGAGTGCTACTTTGGATGGGTAGAGAGACTTGTATAAAGCCTTTATGGAGATATTTCTATACAGATATGTAACCATAGGACTCAAACTTGAAGCTGGCAAGAATCTCAAGAAAATAGTTTTAAGACTTATTCAAACAACAGAGAAAAACTTTACTCAAAAGATAGATAACTGGTATGAAAAGTATGAACAATTTTTAGAAGAAAAATCTATATTTTTAACTACTGGAGAACTTCACTGTACTCATCCTAGAATAAGAGCTGCATATAGAAGTTTAAGCAAATTTATTTTTAAGTTTCAATATTTTTATTTATCTTATATCATATTTACTTAAAATCTCTACAAATATATATTAAAAATATTAATCATTATCTAAAGTTAAATATATTTTACAAATATATTTAACTTTAGATATACTGTTACTATATCTATTTTAAGGGAGTTTTTATGCAAAAGTATATTTGTACAGTATGCGGATACATTTATGATCCAGAAGTTGGTGATTCAGATAGTGGTATTGAATCAGGAACAGATTTTAAAGATATCCCAGATGATTGGGTTTGTCCTGATTGTGGTGCAGAAAAATCTGATTTTGAAATTTATGTAGATTAAAATATAAATAAGGAAGAATTATGAAAACAGAAAAATGGGTAATACAATTATTAGAACCGAGTCACTATCCACATTTATTTAACATGTTACATGCAAATATAAGTGAGATTGATATTAAAGTTGTTGTTGTGGGTGGTGCAGTATTACCTGCATTTGCACCTGGACATTTAAGTGAAAAAATTGAAGAATTTGCAGCTAAAGGTGTAGATTTTAAATTTTGTATAAACAGTATGCATCTGCTTGGACTTGATGACAAAGAACCACCTAAAGGTACATCCGTGTAGCAACTAATGGTGGATTACGAGCGATTAGTGCTGATAGAAAAGCAGGATATATGTACTTTGTAGTTGCGTAAATGGCTATACCAAAGGTTGAAGTATGAATCATGAAAAAAATAATAATATAATCATTAGTCAAAGTTGTTATACCGTCCCTAAAACAATTAACATATTAAAAAAAACAATAGAAGGTAAAAATATAAAAATTTTTGGAATTATTGATCATTTTGAGAATGCAAGAAGTATTAATATGGAATTAAATGATTCTAAACTTATTATTTTTGCAAATCCTTCGTTAGGTACAATACTTATGAAGCAAGATATGACAGTTGGACTAGATTTACCACTGCATATCCTTATTTATAAGGATTTTGATAAACAAGTAAAAATAGCGTATAGGGATGGTTCTTGGTTAAATTCTATACATAATTTCGACTCGCCACAAATAGTTGAAAAAATGAATGCTATTATGAAAGATATTGTATCAAATATTTCAAATGATAAATAGATAAGAATACAACATATATAAAGTTATTAAAAGATGAAGAGCAATTGAGAATTCTGCAAAAAATAATTGCTAGTGGTGATACATATTTAACAAAAATTCATCATAGGGAAACTATTAATATACTGTTAAAAAATGAATTTGATGTTGAGCCTATTTGGCTTATAGAAGCCTTGCACCAAAAAAAATTAGATACATTAGACTATATAAGCATAGATAAAAAAGATAATATGCTTGGATATTATTATGTAATTTATATAGTATAATTAATATTATAAATTAACATGGAGAAAATAATGAATATAAAACTACTAACAGATAAAAGTTTAAGTGAAGTTGTTCGTAACTTTACACCAAACTGGTTTACTCTCAACATGGGTACAGGTATCGCTTTTTTAACATTACATAACATAAAAGCGAATTTATTTGCTTCTCAAGTGTTTTGGGGAGAGATGCTTTGGTTTGTCGATATATTTTTTTTCGTATTGTTTTCTATATTATTTATAGCAAGAATTATTTTTTACCCAGAAGCTGTTAAGCTTATGCTAAAGCATCCTATTCAATCAATGTTTCTAGGAGCTATTCCTATGGCACTTGTTCCCATACTTGAAGGATTTGCAATTTTTGGTATATCTCTATTTGCTGATGGAGCTTTAAATATTTCTCTTTATTTATGGTGGATTGATGCATTTTTGGCAGCTGGTGTTGGTTGGCTTGTTCCGTATTTTATGTTTACAATTCAAGAAGATCATAAGCTCGAAAATATGACAGCAGTATGGCTTTTGCCAATTGTAGCATCAGAGGTTACTGCTTCTGCTGGTGGAATGCTTGCTCCATATTTTCCCACTGCAATAGCTGAACCGATGCTGGTAACCAGTTATGTTTTATGGGCATTTTCTGTACCATTAGCACTTTCTGTGCTGGTTATTTTATATCTAAGACTTGTATCACATAAATTACCAGAAAAGGCATTAGCTGTTACAAGTTGGCTTACATTGGGACCACTGGGAACTGGAGCCTTATCACTTTTACTTTTAGGTAATGCATCAAAAACAGTGCTTATTGGAACACAACTTGAACATTTTTCAGAATTTTTATACTCTTTTGGGTTTGTAGTCGGACTACTATTGTGGGCATATGGTCTGTGGTGGTATGTTATGTCTTGGATTATTACGCTCAAGTTTTTTAAAAATGGCCTTCCTTTTAACATGGGATGGTGGGGTTTTACTTTCCCCATAGGTGTTTTCACAGCAGCTACATTTCAACTATGGCAAGTAACAGACTATGATATATTTAAAATTTTAGGCATTGCTTTCTCTATTCAGCTTGCAGTGTTTTGGGTACTTGTATTTATTAAAACTTTTAAAGGTATGTGGAGTGGATATCTATTTCATGCACCTTGTCTTTCTCCGGAAACAGGACTTCCAAAACCGGAAGAAGAGTGTGAAAAGTTTGCAAAAAAGAAATCTGATATAAATTAGTATGAGATTTAATGTAATCTTTAGATAATCTCCATAATTATCTTTTATAATACGATTATCTTAAAAAAAGAGGAGAATATCATGAAAATAGTAACAAAA
>JALTUB010000277.1 GCA_027047745.1 Sulfurimonas sp. | reverse complement strand
TCAGCACTAGATTATTTAACACCTGATGAAGCTTATTACAAAGGTGCTAATAATAAATGCTTTGATGCTAAAAGTGTGTTACTTGGGGTAGCATAAGAGGTGGAATAAAAAGAAAATTTGGATTGGTCTTGACATTTGGGGACGTTATAATCTTTCAGCTACAAGTTTATTGACAATTTTTGGGTTTGCTTTTCCACCTGTTGCTTTTAAGACTTGCCCTACAAAAAATCCTAGTAGTTTTTTGTTACCTGCTCTAAATTTTTCAACATTATCGGGGTTTTTAGAGATAATTTCATCGATAATAGGTGCTATAATATCAGGATCACTTATCTGTACAAGCCCCCTACTCTGAACTATATCTTTTGGCTCTTTACCACTTTTGTTCATCTCTTCAAAAACATCTTTTGCAATTTTTGTTGAGATTGTTGTGTCATCTATCATTTTTACAAGTTCTGCTATCTGTTTTGGTGTAAATTTTAGTTCATGCAACTCTTTTTGTTTTAATTCTCTTGCTACTTCATTGGTAACGACATTGGCTATATTTACAGGGCTATTATATATAGTAAGTGTATCTTCATAAAAATTAGATAGATTTTTATCACGAGCTAGTGTATTTGCTACTTCACTATTTAGTTTAAATTCATTTGTGTACTTATCGAAAAGATTTTGTTCATCTTTACTCATTGGTGCTACTTCACCATCTATTTGTACTTTTTTAGGTTTAGCTTTTTGTTCTGTTTGTTTAGCTTTTGTTTTTTTACCCCAAGACTCTTTAAGTCCTACGATTTTATTGAAAATAGGGTGTTCTTCACTATAGTCTTGTGGATCTGCATAAAAGTACCCTACTCTTTCAAATTGAAATCTTTCATCTGGTTTTTCTGTGATGATAGCAGGTTCTACAAGAGCATTTGAGATGACTTTCAATGAGTCTGAATTTAAGTCTTCTACTCCCTCAGGCGCTTCACTTTTGTAAAGTCTATCATAGAGTCTAACTTCTATTTTTTTAGCATCTGTAGCACTTACCCATTGGATAGCACTTTTTACTTTGATTCCACTTGTGTCTTCGGAACCACTTTTAGATTCAGGATAATATTCTGCTTTTAGTTCTACTATGTTTCCATTAGCATCTTTTATAACTTCTTTACAGCTAATAATATA
>JALTUB010000276.1 GCA_027047745.1 Sulfurimonas sp. | reverse complement strand
CACTACACTCTGAAGCATTATAACCCATAGCGGAAGTTCTACACTCTGATATATCCCTTATGGCTTTTAACTGCATAGAGTTTAGTTTATGTCTTGATAAGTATTAGCCTAAAAATAATTTCATAGTAAATTAAAAGTTGCTATAATATAAGTATGAAAATTGAAGATATAAAAATATTAGAAAAATTATTAGCAATAAGTAAGAATGGTCGTAGTAAACAAGAGAGAGTTCGATCCCATGCACTAATACTTTCAAATGATGGAAGAAAGAGTCAAGAGATAGCCGATATATTTGATGTAACACAAAGAACAGTTTTTCAATGGTTTAAAGATTATAAAGAACTGGGGACAGCTTCATTAACTCAAAAAGTGGGTAGAGGTAGAAAACCTAAACTTTCAGTTGAAAAAGATTTAGAAATAGTTAAAAAACATATCGAAGCATATCCTCATCAGCCAAAAAAAGCATATGCCTTAACACTAGAAGATATTGATATTAAGATCAGCTATAACACATTCAAAATGTTTCTAAAAAAAAACTCAATCTAAGTTATAAAAGGATTCGGAGAGATCCTGCTAAAAAACCAGATAAGGAACTTTATAAAGCTAAGAAACACAATCTTGAGATACTAGAATTCTTTGCTAAACAAGGTGTTATGGATATCTGTTATTTTGATGAGAGTGGATTCAACCTCTCCCCTAATATTCCATATGCTTGGAATACGATAGGTGAGACACTTAGCATACCATCAAATAGGTCTAAAAACTTAAATGTTCTTGGATTTTTAAATATAAATAATTCAACACTTTTTGCATCAACAACTTACGATAGAGTTGATACAGAGGTTGTTATAGAAGTATTCAATCTATTCGCTGAAACACTTACTAAAGATACCATTGTTGTTGTGGATAATGCTCCAACACACACCAGTGGAAAATTCAAAGAGCAGATTAAAGTATGGGAAGAAAAAGGTTTAAGAATTTTCTTTTTACCTCCATATTCTCCACAACTAAATCCGATTGAACAACTCTGGAAATTTATGAAATATTATTGGATTGAACTTGATGCCTATAAATCAGTTGAAAAAATGAAAAACTATGTTGAAAAAGTAATTATTGGTTATGGTAAAGAATATGAAATTAAATTTGGTTAGTTACTTAT
>JALTUB010000275.1 GCA_027047745.1 Sulfurimonas sp. | reverse complement strand
TCTCGTATCCCTTTAATCTTTCTCCATTCTGCTTGAGGATAATTAGCTAAAAGTGTTTTGTCGGTGATGTGGTCTATATTTTTTAAACTCTCGCAAACTGCTATGAGTTTCATGTAGATATTATCAAGCTTTTCCTGTCCTTATTTTTAGTATAAGTAAAATCATCTTTATGCTCTTTAAGATAAACAATAATTTCATTCTTTGTCATAGAAAACTTCCTCTTTTATTGTAGTGATTATATCATATTTGGTGACTATGATTTTTTGCTGTACTTTGAATAGCCATTCTCATAGCGATATTTTGCAATAGCGATAAAATATATTAATATCAAAGTCAGGTAAAAATCATCTCTTATAAACTGCTCCTACTAAAAAATATCATTTAAAAAGATTTGTCAAAATATATAATCTGGTTTCTTCCTAATTCTTTAGATTTATACATTGCAATATCAGCTTTTTTCATTAATTCTATCTCATTATCTGCATGATCTGGAAATAGAGCAACACCGATACTTGTTGTGACATTTAACTTAATATTCTCTATAATCCATGATTTTCTAAAAAGAATAATAGCTTTTTTTACTAATTTTTCAAGTGTATCATTTTTGATGTTTGTAAAGATAAGAACAAATTCATCACCACCAATACGGGCAAATACATCTTCTGTTCTTATATTTGGTAAAACTCTGTTAGTTACTTCTTGAAGTAATTTATCTCCAATATCATGTCCATAAGTATCATTTACTTCCTTGAAATGGTCTAAATCCAACAATAATAAGGCAAATTTTGTATTTGTCCTTTTTGAATTAGCAATAATTCTGTTAAGCTCTTCTTGAAAAGCAAATCTATTTAATATTCCCGTAAGAGAATCCCTCATTGCTAATTCTCTATATCGCTGTTCACTTTTTGCTAATGCTGTTTGTGACTTTTGCTTCAACTCTTTATAAAGTTTTTTCATCTCCTGAGATAAAGTTTCTAAAGTATGCTCTAAAAAATCTCTTTCTTCATCACTTTTATAATATGATGTATTTACAAAATCTATAAACTTTTCTAGGTTTTTTTCTGGAAATTTTCCATCTTTAAAAGCCAATTTTTCTAGTTGCTTTTGTAAAAGTTTATGTATCACTAACGCTTCTCATGGTTGCTTACTCATTTGTTGCTCTAT
>JALTUB010000274.1:875-1171 GCA_027047745.1 Sulfurimonas sp. | reverse complement strand
TTATTTATCAGTTGTATATGAAAAATATAGATAATGAGTTCAAACTTCAAAATGCACTCAATGAAAATATTCAAGATAGTCTAACTAGCTTGAATGCTTTTGTGAATACAAAAGCAGACAAAACAGACTTAGAGCCACTTCACACAGAGCTTGAGAGCAAAGCAGACAAAACAGACTTAGAGCCACTTCACACAGAGCTTGAGAGCAAAGCAGACAAAACAGACTTAGAGCCACTTCACACAGAGCTTGAGAGCAAAGCAGACAAAACAGACTTAGAGCCACTGCACATAGAGCTT
>JALTUB010000274.1:0-775 GCA_027047745.1 Sulfurimonas sp. | reverse complement strand
GAAACAAAAGCAGATAAAACAGAGTTAGAGCCACTGCACATAGAGCTTGAAACAAAAGCAGATAAAACAGAGTTAGAGCCACTGCACATAGAGCTTGAAACAAAAGCAGATAAAACAGAGTTAGAGCCACTGCACATAGAGCTTGAAACAAAAGCAGATAAAACAGAGTTAGAGCTATATTTGCAGACTGTATCTTATGCAAAAGAGTATATGAAAATCTCCCAAAAAAATATACAAAGTCTTATAGATGAAGCAAAAAAAAGATTACCTGATGAGATATTTAATCAACAAGAGTTACTAAGCATTACTGATGAAGAAAAACATCAATTTGATACCTTTTATGTAGAGTTTGAAGATAGGTTTAGAGGCTCAAGGGAAGATATAAAACAAAGAGTTGAAGTTTACTTACCATACATAGAAAAACTACCATTTGAAAAAAAAGATATAAAGGCACTTGATGTTGGTTGTGGTAGAGGTGAGTGGATAGAGTTACTAACTGAAAAAGGTTATGATACAAAAGGGATAGACCTAAACCGTGTGATGGTAGCTAAGTCACAAGGGTTGGGATTAGATGTAGAGGAGTATGATGTCATAGAGTACTTGAAATCACTTGAAGATGAGTCTCTATCTGTCATAACTGGTTTTCATATCATAGAGCATCTTCCTTTTGAGATATTGATGAAAATGTATGAAGAATCATACAGGGTGCTTAAAAAAGGTGGTATTGTGATTTTTGAAACTCCTAATCCTGAAAACCTGATAGTTGGGGCTTGTA
>JALTUB010000273.1 GCA_027047745.1 Sulfurimonas sp. | reverse complement strand
ATAGAAAAAGGACGTGATTTTGGTTTTGAACTGGAGAAATAAATGTCGTTGAAACGTATTTGCCGAATAAACCTGACACAACCATCGGTATAGTGCAGCCGGACTGGAATAGAAATTGTATATTTATCAAACCGTTATATGCAACTGAATACCAGTATGAAAATTTGACGTTAGTTGGAAGCTGAGAAGAAGCCACAGCATAAAAATTTTACTGCAACCTAAAAAGAAAAAGAATAGAAAATGCCAACGCACAAAGCATAAATTTTCCAGCCCGTCCCTGCAACCGTTCCTTCGCTGTCAAATACATGCCTTTTTTGCCGGCGCACACTTTTATGGTAATTATTAAAATAGTGACAAATTAAAATTGTATTTTAGTTGAATTAATTTCGATAAAAACAGAGAGTAAAACCAAAATATGAGTTTGTTTCAAAAATCGGTAGAAAACAAATATTTAAACGACCTTAACGCTGCATTAATCGACAAAAAATATGCTGATTTTCAGAGCTATTTTGGAAATCCAGAAAGACAGGAAAACATTCGAAACTCAAAAGAAGAACAATTTCAGGAGGGGTTTTTACGGGAATTATTTGTAAATATTTTAGGGTATACATTAAATCCTGAACCGAATTTTAACCTGACTACCGAATTAAAAAATATATCGAACAGTAAAAAAGCTGACGGTGCAATCCTTACAAGGGGTCATGACCCCTTGGCAGAACCATATGCAACCGCAGTTATCGAATTGAAGGGTACAAATACATCTGATTTAGATAAAATTGAAACACAGGCATTCGGATACAAAAACCACCATCCGAAATGTATTTATGTGATTACCTCGAATTTTGAAAAACTTCGCTTTTACATTCAAGATGCCGTTGACCATGTTGATTTCGATTTGTTCAACCTGACAAAAGAACAGTTCTCGTTAATGTGGCTTTGTTTGGCAAAAGATAACCTGCTGAATGATTTGCCATTAAAAATAAAGAACTCATCGGTTTTACAGGAAGAAAACATCACAAAAAAATTGTATGCCGATTACTCAACATTCAGAACGGCGATTTACAATAATCTTATAAAAAACAATCCCGAAACAGATAAACTTTTACTGTTCAAAAAGACACAAAAACTGCTCGACCGTTTCCTGTTTATCTTTTTTGCCGAAGACAGATTGTT
>JALTUB010000272.1 GCA_027047745.1 Sulfurimonas sp. | reverse complement strand
AAGTATATATCATCAAGGCGATTATCTTTGACTTTTACACCAAGCAAAATATCATCAAAATGAAGCTCTTTGATAAGGTTGTAAATGTAGTACTCATACAAAAAGCCTGTTGGTTTTTGAAGAAGAGTATCATTACACTCTGGGTCCTGCATATAGAGAGTTCTATCAGCTTCATACTTTTCAAAGAAGAGATTAAGAGCTCTCTCATGCTTGAGAGCAAAATCACTGTTTTGAGTGGAGAGTACTTCTATGTTTTTAAGTAACAAGTGATCTTTTATAGGAATAGAGGTCTGCATCTTATAAGTTCGCATAGAGTCAAGTGTTAAAAGGTTATACTCATTGTCATATCTATCATAAGTGATGATATTTGCACCTTTGGCTCTAAACTCATTAGAGAGAAGTACACCAATATTTGCTAAACCATCTGTTATATTTATGTATAGATCTTCATATCTTTTCACATGATTTGCAACAAGTTTATTTACCTGTGTGGCTGCATTAAAACTATCTTCATCCATTTTTATAACAAATGATTTGATATTTAAATCATATTTCTTTGTAAAGGCGAGTGTCCCGTTTATAATCTTTTTTGCAGCGACAACATCACTTCTATAATCATCATGAATGACTATGTGAGTAGATATTTTATCTTTAAACTCATAAAAGAGAGGCAATACGGAAGAGTAAAAATCCCCTACGACAGAAACTAAAACCATATATTTTCTCCTTCTAGTTATAACCAAGATTTGTTTTGCTTGAGTATATTGTTTATTACTTCCTTATTAATATGCAATATTTAGATAAGCCATAGAAGATTTAATTTTTACATCTTTATTTAAAAGTTGTACATCTGTTGTACTATATCTTGCCCCAATACCGAACCCTTTATAAATAGTATATACAGCAGAAGCACTATATATAGGGTTCCAAGAATTGTGCTTTACAATGTTGTCACGAGTTACCCCATAACCAATACCTGCCTTTAGTGTAAGTGGTATATCAAATCTATCTTTAAATGTATAACCTACAAGAGCATCAACAGCCATTGTATATGCACCACCTGATGTTGTAAGCGCGTATGTACCACTTGTTTGTGTTCTTTCAACTTTAAAAGTATTAATATTAAAACCTGCTCCAACTAAGAAACCTTGTAGAGAACCTTTTTTAATATCACCTAC